>NZ_DASUBE010000151.1:0-22309 GCF_035763405.1 Edaphobacter sp. | reverse complement strand
TCAGATGCGCATGGGCATCAGGATGTAGCGGTACTTGACGTCCTCGTTGCCGTCTTCAGGACGCATCTGACCGGCGCTCTGGGCGTCCTTGAATTCGAGCCTCACCTCGCCGGTGTTGCCAATGGCCTTCAAGAAGTCGAGCAGGTACTGGCTGTTGAATCCCACCACGAGCGGATCGTAGTTGTAGGGCGTCTCGATGGAGTCTTCCGACTCGCCGGAGTCGGAGGAGGACGAGGAGAGCTTCAGCTCGTTCTGCTCCAGGCGAATCTTGATGGCGCCGGAACGCTCGTCGGCAAACTGCGCCACGCGCTGGATGGAGGCTGCCAGGTCTTCCGAGCGCACGATGACGAACTTGTTGTTGTCGCGCGGCAGCACGGCCTCGTAGTTGGGGAACTGGCCGGTGAGCTTGCGGCTGGTGAGCACGCGGCCGCCTACGCGGAAGTAGAGCGTCTGGTCGTCATCGGCAAACTCGAGCGTCTCCGCATCCGTTGCGCCCAGCAACGAAACCAGTTCGGCGAGCGCCTTGCGCGGAATCAGCGTCTTCTTCTCGCCGGAGATGCCTTCCATTGTCTCGCCCAGTTTTTCAATGTGCGCCAGTCGGTGGCCGTCAGTCGCCACCATCGCCATCGACTCAGTCTTGAGCACCAGCAGCGCTCCGTTCAACGTATAGCGCGACTCCTCGTTCGAGATGGAGAAGATCGTCTTCGAGATCATGTTGCGCAGCGATGCCACTGAAATCTTCACCGCACCGGTCGTGGGGAACTCCGGCACCTGCGGATAGTTTGCGCGCGCCATGCCGACCATCTTCGTGTTTGAACGGCCGGCGCGAATCTGCACCCAGTGGTTGTCCATCAGCTTGATGGAGATTTCGCCGTCGGGCAGCAGCTTGATGTAGTCGTAGAGCTTCCGCGCGGGCACAGTGCAGGCGCCGGACTTCTTCACCTTGGCCGCGCAACTGGTCCTCATGCTCTGGTCGAGGTCGGTGGCAGTGATGGTCAGCGTGCCCTCAGCAGCCTCGAAGAGGAAGTTCGAGAGGATGGGAATGGTCGTCTTGCGCTCGACCACGCTCTGCGCGGCGGTCAGCTCCCTGAGCAACTCGGCACGCGAGACAGTGATCTCAAGGTTGCCTGAGGGCGCTGCGGTCTCGGTCATCTGGGACTCCTGGGTCGCTGTCGTCACGTTCGGTCTCCATAGGTTGGAATGGCTGCTGCGAAAACTGTACACCGAATCCATCGCGCGGTGCACATCTGCCGAGCCGTCTCCCCGATTCTAGGGGCGAATGCGTTCTTCATGCCAAGGATTTATCTGTGGAAACCTTGTACGTTGTGTGGGCGCGCGCGAAACGTATCGTAGATTTATTTTTCGCAGCTTCCTTTTGCGGTCACTGCGGAACAGACGCTCCTCTTGTGCTTGTGTGACTGCTTCTAAGAAAAGAACCTTTAAAATAGATAAATACCAGTAGCCGTAGTCGTTGCTGCTTGAAAAGTGGATAACGTTCCTATCGGCTTTGATCTCAGCAGGTTGGGTAGCGGCAGAGATTTAGAAAAACAGGATGTGGGGAAATGGACATCGGGGAAGACAGTGGGGAAATGTCCGCACCTGTACCCGGTTCTCCCACTTCTTCACAACCGCCTGTTCCACCCGCCGAGAAGACAAGTCGCTTAACGTGGGAAGCTGACCAAAACGGTGTCTTACGAAGCACTTACCTCTGCCTGGTTTTTCACAGTTGCGCGCGGAGACCGAGGATAATCCGGGACGAAAGGCTTAACACCGATTACACCGATCTACAAATCGAAAAATGAACGACCAGGGATGAACACGGATGACACGGATTTAAAACCAATCCGTGAGAATCCGTGTTCATCCGTGGTTGCTTCGTTTTAAAGATCGATGCAATCGGTGTTAAGTTTCCGGGGGCCTCAGGGTCGGGTTGCCAGTATCAGGGGCGAAGGTCCGGGCGCATCGATCAGGCGGGGGTTGGTGAACCCGGCTTCCTTCAGCCAGGCTGAGATCTCCTCGAACGAATACGTATCGCCGTGGTCGGTGTTGACCAGCATGTTGCCGGCAAAGAGGAGCGAGACGATGGGCCCCGTGCGGTCGGGATTGACGAGGAACTCCTGGATGGCGATGGTGCCGCCCGGAGCGAGCGCGTCGAAGGTCTTTTTGAGCAGGCTGCGCGAGCGGGTCTCGCCCTCGCTATGCAGGATGTGACCCAGCGTGGCCACGTTGTGCCCTTTGCCGAAGTCGGCGGCGTCCAGGTCTCCGGCGACGAATGAGAAGCGGTCCGAGAGGCCGAAGCGGCCGACCATCTTCTTGGTGATCGGCAGCACCTCGGGCCAGTCCACGGCCGTCACCGTCACCCGCTTCGAGCTTTGTGCGACCCCGATGCCCCAGACGCCCGAGCCTGCGGCGAGGTCGAGCACACGCACCGGAGCGCCTGCATCGCCCAGCGCGAGGTGCGCGCCCAGCGCCTGCGCCGCCGGATAGCTCATAGGAAAGATGTCGGCGACGAACTCCGAAAAGAATTCGCTCCCGGCTCCCTCCTGATTCACTGCGGCGACGGGTTTGCCGGTGGCGACGATTTCGTTCAGCTTGAGCCACTTCGGAATCAGTTGCTCGCTGGTATGGCGCAGGATGCCTCCCTGGAAGGAGGGCTTGGTGCTCACCAGGAACGCGGAGCTCTCGGGTGTGAGCGCATAACGGTCGCCCTCCTTGGCCAGAAAATCCAGCCCTACCATGGCATTCATTACGGCGCGCAGCCCGCGCTCGGAGGCACCTGTGACTGCTGCTGTTTCCTTGAGCGTCTTCGGCCCGCTGTCGAGCACGTCGAAGACGCGATGGCGCACTGCCGCCTCCAGCATCAGGGTGGGGATGTATCCCCAGGCAAATTGCATGATCCTCTCGGGCGTTACAGACTTGGTGGCAGGCACAGCAGGCGCGGTTGCGCTCATACGTATCTCCTTCGATGATTGTCGATTCGGGCGTCGCGGCCCGGCGGACAATTCTAGCCCCTCAACGGCTTGCCGCGTCAAAGGGCTTTCAGGGATCAGGACAGTGGCCGTTGCATGACTCGGTGGCTGGCGTGGAAAAGCTGATTCCTCCGCCGCTGCGGAATGGAAAAGAGAGAGAGTTGCGGAATAGTGACAAAGAGAGGCGTGAAGGTGCGAGAAACCTAATCCCTAAGCCCTAGTCCCTGTCTCTAGCTCAACGTCTCCATCAGCTTGTTGATGGTGCGGTTCAGATCCTTGTCGGCGCGGCGCTGCTCGTCGATCTTATTGATCGAGTGCATGACGGTGGTGTGGTGCTTGCCGCCGAACTGGCGTCCGATCTCGGGCAGCGAGGCCTCGGTTAACTGCTTGGCCAGATACATGGCAATCTGCCGGGGCACGACGATCTGGCGGGCGTTGTTCTTCTGCTTCAGCTCGGCTACGCGCATCCCGAACTGCTCGGCTACGCTGCGCTGGATGGCCTCGATGGTGATCTTGCGCACCTGCGTATCGATGAACTGCTTGAGGCACTGCTGCGCGACGGCCATCGTAATCTCGACGCCGTGCATGGAGCACCAGGCGATGAGGCGCACCAGCGCACCCTCGAGTTCGCGCACGTTGGTGCGGACGTTCGAGGCGATGAACAGCGCCACGTCGGTGGGCAACTGCGTCTGCTCACTCTCGGCCTTCTTCTGCAGGATGGCGACCTTGGTTTCGAGATCGGGCGGCTGGATGTCGGCGATCAGGCCCCACTCGAAGCGCGAGCGCAGCCGGTCCTCGAAGTCAGGCAGGTCCTTGGGCGCGCGGTCGCTGGCGATGACGATCTGCTTCATGCTTTCGTGCAGCGTGTTGAAGGTGTGGAAGAACTCCTCCTGCGTGCGCTCTTTGCCGGCGAGAAACTGGATGTCGTCGATCAGCAGTACGTCCACATTGCGAAACTTGTCGCGGAACCCGGTCATCTTGTCGTAGCGGACCGAGTTGATCATCTCGTTGGTGAACTTCTCACCCGAGACGTAGCTGATGGAGGCATGCGGCTGGCGGCGCTTCACGTCGTGGCCGATGGCGTGCATCAGGTGCGTCTTGCCCATGCCGACGCCGCCGTAGAGGAACAGCGGGTTGTAAGCTTTGGATGGGCGCTCGGCGACAGCCTGCGCGGCGGCCATGGCGAACTGGTTGCCGCTGCCGATGACGAAGGCGTCGAATTGATAGCGCGGGTTCAACTGGGAGGCGGCGTTCCAGTCGAAGCGCGCCTGCTCGGGCCCCGGTGCTCCCTGCGCCGCAGGCGACAGGCTGCCCGGCCTGAGCTGACGGGGCGCGTTCTGGCTGTGGCTGGGGACGGGGGCAAAGCCGCCGTCTTCACGCACCTTGGGTACGCGCGGATCCTGCTCGGGGGTGGTAAAGGTTACGGAGTCAAGGTCGAGCCCGAGGTTTTCGATGGCCTCCTGAATCAGGTCGGCGTATCGCTCGCCGACGTGCTCGAAGTCGCTGGACGGAATGCGGACGAAGAGCTTTTTGCCCTCCAGATGCGAGAAGCGCGTTGGCTTAAGCCAGGTCTCATACGACTGGCGGTTGATCTTCTTCTCCAGAGCCGCCAGGATGCGAACCCAATAATTCAGTACGGCCGTTGCCGTCGGTACGAAGGACATTTCTCAGTTTCCTTGCTTCAAGCGTGTATGCATCCGGGGCGATGTTCCTGGCGCCGAACCGCTGTGTCGTGCGTCGCAGCAAAAATGTGCGCGGCAAATCTAAAGTCAATAGCGAACAGAAGTCCGTCCTCGCCGATGGGCCAGTGCGGACAAACTTGTGTTGCCGGAGTACTCTTCGACGGTCATCTTTAAAGATACAGGGCCGTGAAGAGGGTTAGTGAAGCTTTCAGTCAGAGTCCAGAACGGTTGCGCGTGCGGAAAATTGTCTTACTAAACGGAGTCGATAGTAGCACGGAAATCCGCGCGTTTTTCAAGCCCTTCTTCTAAAAAATTCGCGGTTGCACCATTCACGGTGAAGAACGGATTTGGACGCCCGCAAATCGGAATTTTTTTTGACTGAGGTGAAAGGCTTAGCACCGATGACGCCCATCGGTGTTAAGCCTTCGGCCTGATGAGGCTGTGAAAATCGCGTCCCATCAGGTATACTCAGAGATTGCTGCAACAGACTAAAAGATTCAGCAGGAGCGCCCTCCTGCGCAGGAGTTTTTTCCATGCCGAAGCGTACCTTTCAACCCAACCGCCGTCATCGCTCGAAGACCCATGGCTTCCTGAGCCGCATGAAGACCAAGTCCGGGGCCGCTGTGTTGAGCCGCCGCCGCGCCAAGGGTCGTCACAAGATCGCCGTCAGCGCGGGCTACCGCGACTAACCCGTTTCGCGCGCAATGAGTCAGCAGAGTCCCATCTCGCTTGAACTCGCCTGTTCCTCTCTTACAGAGCTTTGGTCGCCGCGAGTCGTCGGTCAGGTTAACGATCAATACATCAAAGTGGCGAAGATCCAGGGCGAATTTCCCTGGCACGCACATGACCATGAGGACGAGATGTTCTTCGTCCTCCGTGGCTGCCTGCGCATTGGCCGGGCCGAAGCCGACGGCGGTTCCGTCTCTGTGCGTCCGGGCGAGTTCTTCGTCGTGCCGCGCGGGACCCGCCACAATACCTCAGCCGGCGAAGAGACCTGGCTGGCCCTGATCGAAACCACCACGACGCTCCATACCGGCAATGAGAAGACCCCGATCACACGCTCCATTGCCGAGCAGCTCGGCTGACATGCAACCCTCCATTGGTTCGCCCATCTTCCGGCTCCGAAAACACGCTGACTATCAGCGTGTGTATCAGGCCAGCCGCAAGCAGTTCTCGAAGCAGATGGCGTACTTCTTCACGCTTCGCCCCGGCGAAGGCACGCCGCGTGTCGGGCTGACTGTCGGTAAGGTGATGGGCAAGGCCGTGGACCGCAACCGCATCAAGAGGCGCATGAGAGAGGCCATCCGCAGAAACCTTGTGCTGCTCACGCTGCCGGTTGACGTCATTCTCCACCCACGCCGCTCGGTCATCGATCTGGAGTTCAGCACGCTCGACCGCGAAGTGGCGCGGGTTTTTGCAAGTATCCAGAAGGCGGCCGAAGCAGGTGTTGCAAATGCTACCGGGAAGAACGTGCCTCAGGGGCTGAAGCCGCACTGATGGAATAGCGTGTGCAGGACGGGTAAACCTGTGCCCTTAAATAAACAAAACTCCCGGCATCTGCCGAAGCGTGTAACTCAGAACTGACAACGGATAACGGACAACCCCGTGCCTGACCCAGAACCTACGCTCGCCATTAGCATCTTGTACGGCATCTACAAGCGGGTGCTGTCTCCGGTGCTGCATGTCGTGAGCCCATCGCAGTGTCTATACCTGCCCACCTGCTCGGAGTACGCCTATGTGGCGCTGGTGCGCTTTGGCCCCGTGCGCGGCTCGTGGCTGGCATTGCGCCGCCTGGCACGCTGCCACCCCTTCAGCAAGGGCGGGCTCGACCCTGTTCCGGAGAGGCAGGGTGTAGGGGATAGGGTGTAGGGAATAGAAAACGATGGGTCTCTACCCCCCTACACCCTATTCCCTACACCCTGATTTACCATAGGAAGAGTGCCGGTTCACGTCCGGCTCCCTACGTTTCATTAAGAACAGGAAGTCCCTTTTGGCAGAGTTCAGAAACCCCAATCAGCAAGGCGGCGGCGGCGACAACAAATCGTTCATGGTGATGATGCTCGCCGTGCTCGCCGTCCTTCTCGGAATGCAGTTCTTCGCCCCGAAGAAGACACCCCCGCCTGCACCTTCTCCCGCTGCCTCGACTGAGTCCCATCCCGCGACCCAATCCGGCTCCCAGCCCGCGGCGCAGACCGAAACTCCTGCCGCCACAACCAACGCGGCCTCCACTGCTCCGGCTGCGCCTGCCAAGGTCACGGTTCCGGTAGTGCAGGCAACGGCTGCGTCTACCACGGTGGTCGAGAACGAACTCTACCGCATTACCTTCTCGAACAAGGGCGGCCAGGTCACAAGCTGGATTCTGAAGAATTACAAGGACAACGACGGCAAGCCGCTCGATCTCGTCCACCAGCAGGCAGCGGCGAAGTTCGGCTATCCGCTCTCGCTGCGCACTTCAGATGCCGCGCTGAACACGACGCTGACGGACGCGCTCTATGTGCCTTCGGCGACGGGCGCGCTCGCCGTGCCCGCGAAGCTGACCTTCAAGTACTCGAGCGGCAACGTCGAGGTGACAAAGACCTTCAGCTTCGACGAGACCTACATGCTGCACGCCGATGTCGAGGTTAGGCGCGAAGGCTCGCCCGTGCGCGCCTACCTTATGTGGCCCGGCGGCTTCGGCGACCAGTACGACACCTACAGCTACGCCAGCGCGCAGATTGACACCAACATCGACGGCAAGACCGACCACTACTCCGCCAAGAAGACGACCAACGACGGCGTCATCGGCGGCCCGATCGCCTGGGGCGCGTCGAGCGACGGTTTCTTCGCAGCCGTCTTCCTGCCCGACTCGCCTGATTCCGCCGTGCTGAACACCATCAAGAACGAGCTGGATGTGGGCAAGACCATCAAGCGTTCCAGCTTCAGCATGTCGAAGGGCGCCGTGAACGAGGCCATGCTGGGTGCGGGCATCGCCGATACCAGCGGTCACACGCTCACGCGCATCTTCGTCGGCCCCAAGGCCATCAGCATCCTCAAGAAGATTCACGCAGCGAACAACGGCCCCAATATCGAATCGCTGCTCGACTTCGGTTTCTTCAGCGTCATCGCCAAGCCGCTGTTCATCGTGCTCCAGTACATCCACACGCACATGGCCTCGAACTGGGGCTGGGCGATCATTCTGCTCACGCTGTTCATCAACGTCCTCATTCTGCCGTTCCGCATCCAGACGATGAAGAACGGGCTGAAGATGCAGCGGATCCAGCCGCAGATGAACGACATCAAGGCGAAGTACAAGAAGTACAAAGCCACCGACCCCAAGCGCAACGAGATGAACGCAGAGATCATGAAGCTCCAGAAAGACAACGGAGTGAACATGTTCGGCGGCTGCATCCCGACGCTCATCACGTTGCCGCTCATCTACGCTTTCTACGAGATGCTGCCGCGTGTGGTCGAGCTGCGTCACGCCCACTGGTACTGGCTCACCGACCTTCAGGCCCCGGACCCGTTGCACATCCTGCCCATCGTCATGGTCATCAGCCAGTTTCTGGTGCAGTTCTACACGCCCTCACCCGGTGTCGATGCCCAGCAGCAGAAGATGATGGCGTTCGTCATGCCCGCCATCACCGGCTGGTTCACGTGGTACTATGGCTCCGGCCTCGCCTTATACTGGGCCGTAGGCAACTTCATCAGCATCATCCAGCAGCTTGTAATGAACCAGACCAGTCTGGGCAAGGAGATGCGCGCGGTCGCCGCCAAACGTTCACGCCGCAAAGCCGGGTTAGGCGCCGGCACAACTATTCAGGGGAGGCGTTGACATCGACAAGGTCTCCCCAGCTAGAGAGCACGAAGATACGATGGACTCCCCAGGCCAAGTAGAAAGTAAGATCGCGGACTTCATCCACGTTCTCACCGCCCACGGCGGTTTGAGGATTAAGTCAAAAATCCTTGCCTGCAACGGCCAAGTGCAACCCACCTCCGGCGGTGCTGCCGGCAGCAACCCGTCTACGCCCGCAAAAGCTCCTCTTGCCCCCACGCCTGAAATCTCCGTCGAACTCTCCGGCCCTGACACCCCCCTGCTGCTGGCCCGTAACGGCGAGCTGCTTCATGCCATCGAACACATCGCGGCCAAGATCCTCCGCTTCGAGCACGAAGAGCACGACCGCATCAGCTTCGACGCCGAAAATTTCAAACTTCTGCGCCACCGTGAGCTGGAGATGATGGCTGAGGCTGCCGTCGAACGCGTCCGCGCGAGTGGCCGCCCCTATGCCTTCCCGGCGATGTCGTCGCGCGAACGGCGTCTGATTCATCTCTTTGTGAAGGACTCGGGGCTTCCTACCGCCTCGCAGAACGATGGCCCGCGGCGCTTCGTCGTCCTCTATCCCGAGGGCGAAGAGCCCGCATCGCAGCCTTCCTCTGACGACCGTGCTCACGCTATCCGGAAAACGTTCCGCCGCCGCTAAATCGCAACTGACCAACCAGCGACTACCCGGCGGTTTGAACGAAGGCTGGTGTCTTTGCCTGCGGCGTCGCGTCCAAGAGAATATTAAGGCTGATAATTGATTGAGGCAGAGGGCTTTGGGCGTGGCGGAATCTTCCGTTGAACTCGCTATCGGCGGCCCTGCTCCCATATAATCGAATCTTCGCTCAGTGTGCTGGCGGAGTCTCATTTTTAGAGCAGCGAGGGTGTGCGTATCTTTACCGTGAATCGAGAGAGCGGAAGCTCCCTGACATCGAAGACCAAGCCTGTGTGCCCGCGCTCCAGCCGCTCCCGTATCGTCCGAGCCGTTGCGCAATGCGGCGTGTTTGCAGCCTTTGCCGCGGCTTCGCTGGGAGCGCAGACGCTGCCGGGCATCTCGACCCCGTCGCCCTCGGCGCTGACGCCGCAGACGCTGTGCCAGCCGGAGGTCATCGGCAACCGGCGCATCCCCAAAGAGTCGGTGCTGGCGCGGCTGTTCAGCCACGCGGGTGACACCTACGACCCGGCCGTGGTCGAGCGCGACTTCAACTCACTGTGGAACACCGGCTACTTCGACGACCTGCGCATCGAGAAGGTGGACACCCCGCAGTGCGTGCAGTTGGTCATTTATGTGCGTGAAAAGCCGACCATCCGGGAGATTGATTACAAGGGCAACAGCTCCATCACGCAGTCGGACATTCTGGAGCGGTTCAAAAAGGCGAAGGTCGAGCTTTCGGTTGAGAGCCAGTACGACCCCACCAGGGTAAAGCGTGCCGAGGTGGTGCTGCGCGATCTGCTGGCTGAGCACGGCCACCAGTTCGCCACCGTCAAGACCGAAGTCAAGACGATCCCGCCGGCCTACGTCAACATCCTCTTCAACATTAAGGAAGGCCCGACCGTCAAGGTGGGCAAGATCGAGTTTCAGGGCAACGAGAATGTGAGCAGCCGCACGCTGCGCCGCGCCATGAAGAACCTGAAGCCCATCGGGATTCCACACTCGATTATTCTGGAGAACCTCTTCGCCCGTACCTTCGACGCCAGCAAGCTGGACGAAGATACCGAGCGGGTGCGTCAGGCCTACCGCGACCGCGGCTACTTCAAGGCGCTCACCAGCGAACCGATTACCCACGTGCGCAACGCCGGCGGGCTGAACCCGTTCACGCTGCGCCCCTCGACGGGCAAGCGCATCGATATTCTGATGCCGGTGGAAGAAGGCGATCGCTACAAGCTGGCTGGCATTACCTTCAAGGGCAACAAGGCCGTCACCAACGAAAAGGTGCTGCGCGCGCAGTTTGCGCTGAAGGACGGCGAGTGGTTTGACACCAGCAAGTTCGGCAAGGGCCTGGAGCAGTTGCGCAAAGCCTACGGCGAGCTGGGCTACATCAACTTTGTCGGCACGCCGATCCCGAAGTTCGATGAGGCGAAGAAGACAGTCTCCTGGGAGATCGACATCGACGAGGGCAAGCCGTTCTACGTCTCGCGCATCGAGTTCACCGGCAACACCATCACGCGCGACAAGGTCATCCGGCGTGAGCTGCTGCTTGAAGAGGGCCAGCTTTATAACAGCCACCTGTGGGACCTCTCGATCCTCCGCCTGAACCAGTTGAACTACTTCGATACGCTCAAAGCCGATCAGGACTCGGAAAGTCGCCTGAACCAGGACGATGGCACGGTGGACTTGCTGCTGAAGCTCAAGGAGAAGGGCAAGAACTCGATTGGCCTGAACGGCGGAATCAGCGGAAGCTCGGGCACCTTCATCGGGCTCAACTACGAGACAAACAACTTTCTGGGCCTGGGTGAGACGCTCTCGGTACAGGCCAACGCGGGCGACCTTTCCCGCAACCTGAGCTTCGGGTTCACGGAGCCGTATCTGCGGAACAAGCCGATCTCACTGGGTGTACAGGTCTTCACCCGGAAGTTTGACTACAACCCGGCGAAGAGCTACGCCATCTCGAATAACAACTCGGCGAACCTGACGACGGCTGAGCAATCGCTCTTGACCAACTACAACCAGTCCACCGAAGGCTTCACGGTCACGGTGAGCGAGCCGCTCAGGCACCTGTTTGCGCGCACCGGCGTGACGCGCGTGGGTCTGGCGTACTCGCTGTCGCGCGCCACGGTGACGACGTTCAATGACAACACGCGCAATGTGTTCCAGTCGCTGGCGTTCCGCTCGGGCGTGCAGGGGCAGAACCAGTTGTCGGGCATTATGACGTCCGTGCTGACGCCGAGCTTCTCCTTCTCCAGTCTCGATCGCGCGGTCGGTCCGCACTCGGGCAAGGACTTCAACGTCGAGTTTCAGGTGGCGGGCGTCGGCGGCAACGTAAAGTACTTCACGCCGGCGATGAGCTACCGGCAGTTCTTCCCGATGAAGGGCCTGCGGATTAACCGCGAAGGCCACAACGTGCTGGGCTATCGCGTGCAGCTTGCGCATGTGGAAGGCTTCGGCGGCGAGGTAGCACCGCCCACCAACCGCATCTACAGCGGCGGCGAGTCGGACGTTCGCGGCTTCGACATCCGCTCAGCCGGGCCGTATGCATTTATCCCGGTGCGGACGATGTTCAATTTGACGAACCCGGACGGCAACACGGTGCCGCGCGACCCGACGAACCCGGCGTTGGGCAATCAGCAGATTCCACTGCCCATCTATCGCATGGTGTCGATTGGCGGCGACACCAGCGTCACGGCCAATCTCCAGTACCGCATCCCGATCATCGAGCAGGTTTCGTTCGCGTTCTTTACGGACTTCAACATGACCTTCGATGCGCTGCCGAGCCAGTTGCGCCAGAGCGTTGCGGGCAACTCACTGATCAGCGGTGCGTCCTACGGCTGCACGAATTTCGACGCCTTTGGCGCCTGCCGTGGCGGCCAGTCGGTGGCGTTCCCGCTTCATTTGCAGGTCGTGCCGGGCACCAACTATGTGCCGCGTATGTCAAACGGCGTCGAGCTTCAGGTGATGCTGCCCATCGTGAATGCGCCGTTCCGCATCTTCTACGCTTACAATCCCCTGCGGCTCTTCGAGGACGTTCCGCAAAAGCTCGCGGTGCCGAATGTCTGCACTCCGGCCACGGGTCCCAAGTGCTTCCAGAACTTCTTCCCGAACTCGGACGCCGGACGCTTCACCTATCAGCAGGCGCTCCAGTTCTACGGTGCGGACTACGTGCTGAGGGAGCCGCGCAAGACCTTCCGCCTGACGGTCGGCACGACGTTCTAGAGCATTTTAGTTCAGGTGGTTACAAAACTTCAGGCGCCCCGCCCTTTGTGTGTCTTTTGCACAAGGGGTGGGGGAGACCACAACTCTCCGACTCGACTGTCACAACGAGACCGAAACCGCTCTGGCGTGGGGTACCGCACGATGCCTTTTATCGAGATGCAGCGAGGGCGGTCGTAGTTGGCGGTTTCCGAGGGAGCCTCTGATTAAATCCTGCATTGTTAAGGGCACAGCTTCATCTGTGCGGCAAACCATTCTGGTGCATAGAGGGGTTGGTCTCTGAAGAAATCTTCGAAGACTGAATCAGACCCTGCTTAGAGGTTTGCGACCAGGCGGGTGACGCCGTTCAGATATTGTTCGAGTCCCGAGCCCAGGCGTAGGCTGGAGCGTTTCTTTGAATCCGGCGTGAGCGTGAGGGTGCGCTCGTGTTTGTCGCGGAGCACGACGACCGGCAGCGGTTTGCCGCGGTTATCGCGGACAGTGCGGGTCCAGTCGTTGCCGCTGGCGATGGGGATTTGGTTGACGCGCACGACCACATCGCCGGCCTTCATGCCGGCAGCGTCTGCGGGGCTTTCGGGATCGACGCTGCGCACCAGCAGTCCTGCGCCCTGTGCCCCGAAGTATTCAGCCAGTTGCGGCCCCATCACTTCGAGCTTCGCTCCGGTGAACGACGAGCTGAGGATCATGGACATGCCGAGGAAATCGCGGTGGCCCTTGGGCTCGGCGGCGGCGGAAGCATCAGGCGTCGGAGCGGACTTCACGAATCCGTTCGTGACCACCGCGCCACCAAAGGAGGCCGGTGCGGGCACGCGGTAACGCTGCTTCCACGCCTCGCGTTCGACCTCTTCGCGGTTGGCCATCTGGGCGGAGATAGTTTGTTCGAGGCCGTTACGGCTAATGAGGAGCGTGACCGCGCGGCCGGGTGGGATCGCACGCAGCATCTGGCGTAACTGCTCCTGGTTCTCGATCTTCTGGCCATTCATCTGGAGGATGACGTCGTGCAGCTCGAGCCCTGCCTTGCAGGCCGGGCCGTCATGGTCCACGTCGATAACCTCAGCTCCCCTGGCTTCGGTGAGCCTGAGCGGCTTGACCTGATCGGGGGTGATGTCGCGGATGTCGATGCCCAGGTAGCCCTGCGCCGATTTGCCCGACGAACTGTGTGACCAGTGGCCCTCGGCTGCCGGCGCGGCAGCGGATGCGACCAGCGGCAGGCAGAGTCCTGCTGCGACGGCCAGAACACTCAACGAAAGATGACGCTTCATGCACATGACTTACTCAACCGTGTTGCTCACGCTTGAATCGATTACTGAAAGTCGCCCGAGTCCTGGAGCGCGTTGTAGGATGCTGTTCGGATGTAGGGATTCTCGTCGGTGGTCGAGACGGTCCTGAGCACCTGTCGCACGGCAGAGTCGGCGCGTACTGGGCCCAGTGTGGCGATGGCGGCCTTGCGCACGGCGGCGCTGGGGTCGCGCGAGAGCGCCTCGGCGATGGCATCGCGCACGCGCAGATCTTTCGCGACATAAGTCTGCAAGCCTTCAAGCGCCCTCAGCCGCACAGTGGCGTCATTGTCGTAGAGCATCGAGACCAGCAGCGCGTTGCGGATGCCGTTGGGGTCGGTGTCGTCCGTGCAGTTATGCCCTGCCCTGCACTCGTCGGCAAGCAGCGATACGGAGTCGGTCCGAACTCCACTCGAAGCTGCCGGATGTGTGCCCTTAAGCAGCAGCTCGCGAATGTCGGGGCTGTCGAGGGAACCTTCGACCGTCTCGGGGACCACCTTGTTGTAGCTGACCTGGACGAGTTCGGAGTTGGGCGTCTGCCGGATGCTGGTCACGTTGGCGATCACGCCGTCGGCCGGATGGCTGATGGTCATCGTAGGCTTCGCTTTGGGTGCGTGGGCCACCTCGTACCGGTAGGTGAAGTTGCCCGCAAGGAAGCCCGCGCCCAGCAGCAGCGTCGCCAGCGCGGGCGCGCTCTCGACATGGCCCACCCAGATAAAAAAATGTGTCCGGAGCCGGGTGAGAATGCCATGTGGGGGGATGGTGTCGAGCGCCTCGTCGAGCCGCATCCGCGCCTGCGCGAGCAGGTTGGGCGAAGGGTCTACCATGGGCGTGAGCGCCATCGTATTTTCCAGCGCCTGCATCGCCTCCCACTCGCCGCGGCAGGCCTCGCAACTATTCAGGTGCTGCTCCAGCCCGACGGCAAACTCATCCGGCAGCTCGCCATAGTGCATCAGTACTATATTTTCTTGCGCCTTATCGCACTTCATCGTCCTAACCTCAACCAGCCTCAAACCTTGCCCGCTTCTCGACTCCAGGGTCTCTTTGTGCCCCGTACTTTACTGCCGTTCCCAGCTCCTTCTACGTGCGAAGCTCCGCCAGAGACGCCCGCAACTTGCGCGTGGCGCGGAACAGGGTGTTCTTGGCCGTCTCTTCCGTCGTGCTCAACATCTCGCCGATCGTCCGCAGCTTCAGCCCCTGGTAGTGCTTCAGCTCAAATACGGTTCGCTCGCGCGGTGTCAGTTTGCCAAGGGCGTCGTTAATCTGTTCGCCCATTAACTTCCGGTCCAACTCGCGGCCGGGATTCGCCATCGCCCGGTCGTCGGAGATGTTGGCCATCAGGTCCATCTCGTCGCCGCTTGCATCCAGCACGGTTGCCGGATCTTCGCGGCGGCTCTTGCGCCTGCGCAACTGGTCCAGGCAAAGGTTCGTGACAATCCGGTAGAGCCATGTATAAAACGAGCACTCGAACCGGAAGTTGCCCAGGTGGCGATAGGCCTTGATGAACGCCTCCTGGTGAACATCCTGCGCATCCTGCTCGTTGCCGAGCATGTGCAGCGCCAGGCGCAGCACGGACTGATCGTATCGGCGGACCAGAGCGTCAAAGGCGGCGCGTTCGCCCTTCTGGGCGGCGCGAATCAGCTCATCGTCCTCCGTGCGCTGTTGGGCGCGCGCATCCAGTTGCGCCTGCGTCAGCTTGCTGCCGTTCCTGGTACGGGACTGGGTAGCCACCTTTGCCATCGCTGGCAATGATTCTACCGCTCCACGGGCGATGAGTCCCATGGCAAACGGGCTGGCGTGCCGTCCACTGACGGCAGGCGGAAGCGGCGTCCCCAGTTCCCTGTCCAGGTGTAGCCCAACAGCTCTTACGTTCATATCTTCTGACTCCGGAGGTCAGCAAAACTTGTTCACTTAAATAGACCCTGTAGCCTGTGAAAAGGTGAGCGGCCAAATCCGGTAAACTCGCTTCATGCCCTCGCATCCGAGCCTTTTTCAGCCCGAATCTTCCACCAAAGTTGCAGCTGCTCCGGCCAGGGACCAAGGCGGCTGGATCAGCGCGCACTGCGACGGCGGCTCGCGCGGCAACCCGGGTCCGGCAGGTTATGGCGCGCTGGTTCAGGGTGCAGGCGGCAAGGTGCTGGCTGAGTTGAGCGAGTTCCTGGGCATCCGCACCAACAACTTTGCGGAGTACTCGGGGCTGCTGGCTGTGTTGCAGTACGCGCTCGACCACGGCCACCCGAGGCTGCGCGTCGTCTCGGACTCCGAGCTGATGGTCAAGCAGATTCAGGGCAAATATAAAGTCAACTCGCCGGACCTGAAGCCGCTCTGGCAGGAGGCGCGCAGCCGCATCGCACGGCTCGAAGCCTTCGAGATCAGCCATGCGCTGCGCCACAAGAACAAGGACGCGGACAGACTCGCGAACGAGGCGATGGATCGCGGTATGAAGCGTCAGGCTCCGCCGCAGACGGCAACACCGTATCCGAAGAAGTCCGAGGCGCCGCCGGACCCGTATGCCAAGCCTGCGGCCGGCTCTGGAACCATGCTGCGCGGGTTCACGCGGGATGGCGCCATTCACCTGCTCGGCGGAGCCACGCTTCCCGAGGGCATCTTCGTCAAGATCATCCGCGAATGAAAGCTCTTGTCAGTTGGGGGTGGGTAGGTCAATGTGGTCGATGACCAGCACGGGCGAGGCTTCTTTGGCGGGTTTGAGTTTGAGGCCAAGCTGTTCCTGGATGGCGGTGAAGAACGTGGGAAGGTTGGTGTCCGTGGCGGCAGCGCCGTCGTCGGCCCACTGGAGCTTGAGGTCATAGCGTCCGGTCAGGCCGGTTTTATCGACGACGATGCGGCCGGCGATCTGGGAGAGCTCTTCGGCGATGAGCGTCATCGTGAGACCCTGGCCATTGAAATGGGTGCGGCCGATGCCAATGGTTTTGCCGTTGGACTGGGAGCGTTGGAGCTTCGAGCCGCCTTTGGCGAGGATGAGATCGTACGCGGGCAAGGTGCGGATTTCCTGGTGAAGGCTGAGGTGGAAGCGGTCGGCGAAGAGGGCCTGGACCATGCTGCGCTTGAGCTCGAGGTTCTGCTCAGAAGTGAGATGCTTGTCCTCTCCGCTGCTGTCCGCCTTAGCCTCAATGTCGAAGCGGGTCGAGGCGAGCCAGGGTGGGCCATCGAGGATCTGCTTCTCGGGCATGCTGTAGGCCCACTGCATCAGGTTGAGAAGGGTAATGTTGATGGCGCTGAAGCGGTCGCCGGGAGGGTAGTTGATATGCGTGTGGCCATCGGGGGAAGGAGCAGCGGGCTTGATGGTGGCCACTTCAAAGGTGGGGCTAGCCGTCTGCGCGCGGGCCAACTGGCCAACTAAGAAGATGAGGATCAGGAGTTTTGCCAGAGTCATCACGTCATAGGCCAGCTCTGTTCAGTATAGAGGAGCCAAAGTATCAGAACGTGCAGGAAGTCTCTCTCGAAACCGCCTTGCCCACATCAAAACGATTTTTTCTGCCTTTTCCAGTTGGCCGTCACAGCCAGCCCCGAGCAAAGCTCCTCGACTGCGTGCATCAGTCCCAGCATTCCGTCTAATTCTGCCGTCCCCATCCCCTCCTCAAAGCGGCGCTGCATCCGATCGAGGATGGCGGCGACGCGGACGGCACGTTTGCGTCCGGCAGGTAAGAGGGCAATCTGTAAGGCGCGCGCGTCGTTGGGATCGATTCTGCGCTTCACAAGACCTTTGGCTTCGAGCGAGGAGACGCAGTGGCTGACGTTGCCGCGCGTGGTCTCAAATGCATCCGCCAGCGCGGACGGCTTGACGCCTTTCTTTTCAAAGAAGACCGCCGTCAGCACCAGCGACTCGAAGAAGGTCAATTCTTCTTCGCCCAGCGTCTGGTTGAGCGCGGCTTCAATTCTTCGGGCGGCGCGGCTGATCTGGAAGACGGGGCTTTGCTGGAGAAAGGATTCAATGCGCATCGCTGCCACCATTTGATTGAGCTATTCAATTACTTACAATAGAACAAAACTACCCGCGCGCAAGCCCCGATTCGCGCGATCATCTTCTACGTGACCCTATCCATCCGAACGATCGCAGCCCTCCCCATGGCTCTGTTCTGCCTGAGCGCAGCCGCTCAACAGAATCCGCAACCTGCACAGCAGGCAAAGCCTGTCGCTCAATCCATTACCGTGACGACGACGGTCGAGCCGCTTCCCTTCTCCGAGAGCAACCGCTCGGTCGAGGTGCTTAAGCCGGAGGAGCAGCCGTTTCTGGCGAACAGCGTCGTTGACCTGCTGCGCGTTGATCCCTCGCTCAATCTGCAGGCTCGCGCGGCGGCAGGCGTGCAGGCCGATCTCTCGATTCGCGGCACCACCTTCGAGCAGTCGCTGGTGCTTCTCAATGGTTTCCACATCAACGACCCGGAGACCGGGCACCTGAACCTCGACATTCCCGTGCCGCTTGATGCGGTTTCGCGCATCGATGTGCTGCACGGATCGGGATCAACATTTTACGGATCGGACGCGATTGGCGGCGCGGTGAACCTGATTACAGAGCGGCCCGCGCATACCAGCATCGTCGCGCGTGTCGGCGGCGGCAACTACGGCTCGATGGAGAGCCACCTTCGGGCCAACTACGCTGCGAAGTCCTTCGCTGAACAACTGACGACAGCGCGCGACACCTCTGACGGCTTCATGTACGACCGCAACTACTCGTCAAATGCGGCGGCTTCGGAGACGTGGCTGAACGTGCTGCCGGGCAGCCCCAACTCCGAGACAGATATTCTGCTGGCCGCGAGCGACCGACCCTACGGGGCCAATCAGTTCTACGGACCCTACGACTCGTGGGAGCGCACGAAGGGCTGGTTTGCGGGTATTCAACAGCAGCTTGGCGAGCGCACCGCCGCGAGCTTCGGCTATCGGCGTCACACTGACCTTTTTGTGCTCTTCCTTGGCAGGCCGCAGATCTATGAAAACAACCACGTCACGAATGCGTGGCAGTCGGCGGTGCGCCGTGCCGACGCGCTTGGCGCGAATACAACGTTGTCCTATGGCATCGAGGCCTCCGGCGATAGCATCAACAGCACCAACCTCGGCATTCATGCGCGTAACGCCGAGGCAGGCTATGCGAACCTTTCGCTGCGCTCGCTGGGGCGATTCGCGCTGTCCGTGGGCGCGCGCGAAGAAGTGATCTCGTCGAACGGCTCGGTGTTTTCTCCGAGTGTGGCAGCCGCCTATACGCTGAGCCACACAGTCCGGCTGCGGGCCTCGGCGGGGCATGGCTTCCGCATTCCTACATTTCTCGACCTCTACTATTCGGACCCCACGACCATCGGCAACCCCCACCTGAAGCCGGAGTCTTCGTGGAGCTACGAGGGTGGCGCCGACTGGACTCCGGCGGGCGGGCGCGTGCGACTCTCAGGGGCCGTCTTCCGCTTGCAGGAGAAGGACACGATCGACTATTCGAAGTACTCGCTCGCGGATAAGTGGCAGGCCAATAATGTGCAGAACTTCAACTTCACCGGTGTAGAGGCCGCGCTGCGTGTGCGTCTCTCGGACACCCAGCAGCTTCAGTTCGGCTATACGGCCGCGCGTGCCGCAGAGCCGCCTGCGGGACTCATTTCAGAGTACGCCTTCAACTACGCAGCGCAGTCGGCGCAGGCGCTGTGGACGGCTGAACTCGGCCGCCTGCTGACGATTTCGAACCAACTCATGGTCATTCAGAAGACGGCGAAGACGGCCTATCCGCTGTGGAACGTCTCTCTGTCGCACAATATGGGTCGTGTGCGCCCCTATGTTCGGCTGCTCAACCTCTCGAACACAGGGTATGAAGAGATTCCGGAGGTTCGGCAACAGGGCCGCTCAGTGATGGGCGGGGTGGAGTTGAGCTGGCTGGCGAGGCGCTAGCGACGCGGCGAAAGCCTAACGCCGGTTTACACCGATAAGCGCCGATTCGACCACGGATGAGCGCGGTTTAGTACGCAGGAATCTGGAAGGTACCTACGCTTCGCTGCCGGGTGAAAATGCAAGCGCGGAAGGTCGAGATGTTTGTCAGGCGGCACAGTTGAATAACTCCATCTCAGCCTGTCGGCGGCGCAGGAGGCCTGGAGAGACCCGGCCGCCGGTGTGGTCCCAGCGAAGGAATTCGTTTGCGGCGGCGGTGAAGTCACTGGCGTTGACGAGCGCGAGCAGGTTCGAGTGCATCAGGGTGGTGCAGCCCAGGTTGAAGGCGAAGTCCACGAGCGCGTCGAACTGGTTCTGCGTGATGGACGACGTGACCATGCGATTCACACCAGCGACCGCGCAGGTTACATCGTTTGTTAGAAATATCTCTGCCTCGGCTTCCGTGATCCGCAAGCCCTCATGGACGCCCGGCCCCGTATGTCCATAGCCGATGGTCCAGTTGCCGCGTTGGTCCTGGTAGGCAGCCAGCCTAAGCCCCTCGAATTGTTTTGTCAGCTTCAGCCCACGTTCGCTGTAGGTCAGGTTTGCCATCTCCTGCGCTCTCCTTTTCGCGCGCAAAAAAAGAGAGCCGGCCCGAAGGCGGCTCTCGCTGCTTGTGTGATGCGAAGATCTTTATACTTCCAGAATATCAATTCGGGCGAAACTAAACCGCCAACTTTTGAACAATAATAACGTTATTTATAAGAGTAATTTGCAGAAAAATTGCCACCATCGCCCTCTTGACAGGGACCGGTTTACCTGGCCAGCTCGGCCTTCACGGCCTCGCTGACTAGTTTGCCGTCGGCGCGGAGTTCGGCGGTGGCGATCTTCTGCTGGACAGCCTTCATCACGGAGCCCATCTCTTTTGGCCCAGGCTTCGCGCCAGTGGCGGCAAGCTCGGCAAGGGTGCTCTGCACGATGGTGCGGATCTCGGCCTCGCTTGCAGCCTTGGGCAGATAGGCCTCGATCATGGCAATCTCTGCCAGCTCCTTTTCGGCCAGCTCGGGGCGATTGCCTTTGGTGAACTGCTCGGCCGAGTCCTTGCGCTGCTTGATGAGCGTGGAGAGGGTCTGGGCTTCTTCGGCCTCGGTCAGCGGGGTACGTTTGTCGATCTCCTTGCTTTTGAGCGCCGATTTGACCATGCGAAGCGTGGTCAGCTTGTGCTCCTGGCGGGCCTTCATGGCCACGACAATGTCCGTTTGCAGCTTTTCGCCAATCGTCATCGTTCACCTGTCTCTGTTCGGGTGGATGTGTTCGGTCTGATTATAAAGTTGCCGCGAGCCATCTTTGCACTTCCCCGGTTCCCGATGCGGATTGCACAGTCTGCCAACCCGGCTGCAATGTTGCATTCGGGTTCCGGTAATGCGGATGGAAAACAGGGTGGGAAGAGACGGGAACGAGCGGCTTCGGGTGTGGGTGATGTGTTAACCAAAGGGTAAATCGTGGATTGCCAGCGAGATGCGGGAGCAGGCTCGGTGTGGATAACTAGGCACTTCGTTACCACAGGCTGCATGGTTACTATGCAGCGAATTGCGTACACAATCAGTCAACAGTTACTTCGGTAACTACTGATAGTAGATATTCCTCTATGTTTTTGAAAATATTGGACTTATATGCAGGCCCATCTTAAGGTAGTTCCATCTGGATTGTCCAGAAAAATCTTGAAAACGTAAATACAACTTTAGGGGTAGTCATCATGAAGAACATCGTCCGCGCTTTCGTCGTTGCTCTCGCTCTCACCGGTTTCGCGGCTTCCACCCAGATCTCCACCGCAGCCAAGACCTCCAACACGGTTACTATTGCCAAGACCAGCGCCGTGCCGGTTCCGACCTGCGCTCCTGACGATCCGAATGCCTGCGGCATGTCCAAAGGGTGGTAAGACCAGTCTTCATGGTACCCGGCCTGCCCGTGGGGTGGCAGGCCGACGTGGGGTAATGCAAATAATTGCAGAATTTGGTTGATTTTTCTTGTGTCCGTCCCAACTATAGGCTAGGCTTGACTTTGCCGTAGCCGTAGGGGACTGACTATGACAGCAGGAAGCGTTCTTCATCTACTGGCCTATTCTTCATCCGTGCTTTGCGCGTTGCTTGTCTACCTCCTCATCAAAAGCAAGGCTGTGCGTGGCTTCGTCTATCTAGCGGCATTCCTGTGTGTGAAGTTCTTAGGTACGACAGCTTGCATGACGCTGATCTATCTTAATTTCCGCACTCACGGCGTTCATCAGCTCACGTTCTATCCAATCTATTTCTATACGTACTGGTCGAGCTACGCGCTTGAGGCTATTCTTGCGCTGATGGTCATCTACAGCATCTTCAAACTGGCGATGGCACCTCTGAAGGGCCTACAGACCCTGGGGATGCTGATATTTCGCTGGGTGGCGGCAATCTCGGTTGCGGTGGCCATTGGAGTGGCAGTCACACCGCACATGTCCAGCACGAAGTTTATGGTCACAATGGTGACGCAGCTTCAACAGACATCGAGCATCCTGACGCTTTGCCTGCTGCTCTTTGTTTGCTTTGCGATTCGTCCGATGGGGCTTTCCTATCGGAGCCGCATCTTCGGTGTCAGCATGGGGCTGGGTCTGCTGGCGACTACGAACCTCACCTGCACGGCTTGGTTCTCGCACAACCCCGATATGCTGGGCACGCTCAGCCTGATCATGGGCGTTGCCGAATGTGTGACGCTGCTCACATGGTCGGCATACTTTGCCTTCCCGGAGCCGAAGCGGCGGATGATTATGCTGCCGACGACCTCGCCGTTCCTGCGCTGGAACCAGATCTCGATGGCGCTGGGCG
>NZ_DASUBE010000150.1:0-2882 GCF_035763405.1 Edaphobacter sp. | reverse complement strand
TGATCATGGGCGTTGCCGAATGTGTGACGCTGCTCACATGGTCGGCATACTTTGCCTTCCCGGAGCCGAAGCGGCGGATGATTATGCTGCCGACGACCTCGCCGTTCCTGCGCTGGAACCAGATCTCGATGGCGCTGGGCGACAATCCGGGCTATGTGGCTATCGGCGACCTTCCCCCGGATGTGTTTGCTCCGGCCGAGCTAGAGGTGATGCGGCGTGCTTCAGCGAAGATGCCTGCCGCGCTTGAGGCTCCGGCGGCGCTGCACTCGCTTTCGGCTTAATCCGGGAGAGAAGTTTGTTTGACCGAACCCCATCCCTGTACGGGATGGGGTTTCTACATCTGCGTGGATTGCGAGATACAATTTCATGCGGCTCTCACCGGAAAGTTCATGCGTTCCCATGTTTGCGCAATAGGACTGCCTGAGGATGGGCGTCCGGCAGGTTGAGAAGCAGGTCCTCCCGCTACGCGGAAGGATGACACCTGGAGAGTTCGGTGACGGGCTGAAGGAAATAGATTCCTTCCCCTTCGGCTTCGCTCAGGGTACGGGATGGAAATTTCGAAGATTTCTGGATTGAGCATAGGAAGGTTAGCGAGGATCACAATGGCGTTGAGCTGGAAGGGTATGGTGTGCGGAGTGGCGATGGCAGGGATTTCTCTTGGAGCGTTTGGACAGAGTGCGGGCGCGAAGGCGGACCCGACTCATGCATGGTATGGCGGCAATGATCCGGCGGCATTGGAGGCGTGGGTGGATGCGCGAGTGGCAGCGGCCCAGGCTGACATCGACAAGGTGACAGCGGTTGCGGGCGAGCACACGGTCCAAAATTCGCTCGCGCCGTATGACGATGCGCAGAACGAACTGGCGCTGGCGGGCCAGGAGGCTTATCTGATGTACGCGGTGGGCGATACGGCTCCGCTGCGCGACAAGGGGCAGGCGATGGTGGCGAAGGTCTCCTCGGTGGCGACCGACCTGAGCCTGAACCAGAAGGTGTATCGCGCGCTGGCGGCAGTGCCGCTTCCTGCGAGCAATCCGGCGACGAAGCACTATCTGGAGCGAACGCTGCTCGAATACCGGCTGGCAGGTGTGGACAAGGATGACGCGACAAGGGCAAAGATTCGTGCGTTGCAAGACAAGATTACCGGCTACTCGCTGGTGTTCGGGCGCAACGTGGCCGACGGCAGGCTGGAGGTGAAGGCTACGCGGGCGGAGCTGGACGGTCTGCCGGCGGACTACATTGCGCGGCACAAGCCTGCTGCGGACGGCACCTACACGCTGACGACGGACTCGCCCGACAGCACGCCGGTGATGAACTTTGCCAAGAGCGCCACGCTCCGGAAGGCGATGTATCTGGCGTACCACGATCGGGCATATCCGAAGAACGTGCCCGTGCTGAAGGACCTGCTGGCGGCGCGCGAGGAGCTGGCCGCGACGCTCGGCTATAAGACCTACGCGGACCTGGCGACGGCGGACCAGATGATCGGCTCGGCCTCGAACTTGAAGGCGTTTCTGAAGCAGGTGGACGAGGCTTCGCGGCCCGTGGCCGACCGCGAGTACGCGGAGCTGCTGGCGTTTGTGAAGAAGCAGCAGACGGGGCTCGAAAACATCTCGGCTTCGGATGGAGGCTACTGGTCGGAGCAGTATCGGCGGGCGAAGTACGACTTCGACGCGGAGAGCGTCAGGCCATATTTCCCGTATGACGAGGTGCAGGCCGGGATACTGAAGACGGCGGCGCGACTGTTCCATGTCGAGTTCAAGGCCGCGACAGACGCGAAGGTGTGGGACCCATCGGTGGCGACGTTCGACGTGTACGACGAGGCGACGGGAGACCAGGGCAAGAAACTGGGCCGCATTTATTTGGACATGCACCCCAGAGACGGCAAGGACAAGTGGTTCTCCGCCTATCCCGTGGTGCCGGGGATTGGTGGAAGGCAGTTGCCTGAGGGCGCGCTGATCTGCAATTTTTCCGGCGGCACGGCAGGCGATCCTGGCCTGATGGAGTACAGCGAGGTGGTGACGTTCTTCCACGAGTTCGGCCATCTGATGCACTACGTTCTGGGTGGGCAGGGACGGTGGTCGGGGCAGGGCGCATTTAACGTCGAGGGTGACTTTGTGGAGGCGCCGTCGCAGATGCTTGAGGAGGTCATCCGCGACCCGGCGGTGTTGCAGTCGTTTGCGAAGCACTATAAGACGGGCGAGACGATTCCTTCGGACCTGATTGCGCGCATGAACCGGGCGAGTGCCTATGGGCGCGGGCGCTGGGTGCAGGGGCAGCTTGCCTACTCAACCCTTTCGCTCCAGGTGCATGACATGCCGACGGCGGACGTCAACCTGGATACGCTCTTGCGTGAGGATATGGAGCGGTTCTCGCATTACACCTTCGTGGATGGCGACCGGATGTATGCGAGCTTTACGCACCTGACCGGGTACGCCTCGAACTACTACACCTATGTGCTGGACAAGGTGATTGCGGTGGACTTCTTTGCGCAGTTCGACAAGAACAACCTGCTCGACGGGCCGACGGCGATGCGCTACCGGAGAACGGTGCTCGAACCGGGCGCGACCAAGCCTGCGGCAGTGCTCGTCAAGGACTTTCTGGGCAGGCCGCAGAATATGGAGGCGCTGAAGACGTGGATGGATGTAGAGTTCAAAAGGAAGAGCTAGAAACAGGGTAAGACCGTGAGATGAAAGGCAGGGCAAAGGGTTGACGGCGGCGCAAGACCGCTCGGTCGCTGAGGCGGCTGTCTTGACAGTGCTACAGCGGTTACGCGATGCTTAGGGGCTAGGCACCCTTTCTGACCTGCTTCCCGGAGTTGCGCCGCTTTGTGCGCGCACGAGCGTTGGCGCGTGGTGGATTGCGGTTTCAAACAGTAAAGGGAAAGTCTC
>NZ_DASUBE010000149.1:0-35141 GCF_035763405.1 Edaphobacter sp. | reverse complement strand
TCTTAATCAAGTCGAACTCGCTGGAGGAGGGGCTAGAGCGCTGGACTGGCTTCTTGCAGGAATGCAGGAACGGCGGTTAACCGAGTCGAAAGCGAGCAATGATCCCGATTCAATCAGAACGCTTCTGAAATCTAGAGGGTTTGATGAATCGATAATCGAGACAATGGTTGCAGCCGTCCCTGTTTCTAAAGAGTCTGCCTTGAGCCTTTCCAAGCTCACGGCGCCGGTTCGTGAGCAGGCACAATTGCAGGCCCGTCAGATCGCTCTCGCTACGTTTGAGAGCCGACAGGTAATAGCTGATCTCCGCGCAGGTACGGAGTCAGAGGCATTGAAAGAGGTCTACGATGTGTTCTATCCACAGGCTTTAAAGGAAGCGGGTCTAGATCGAGTCGAATTGATTGATCGATTTCCTGTTCTTACTGCCCAATACGGATACACCCGGGGAGCGACTAAGCCTGGTGAGGCAAGATTGCGAACCTATCGTGAGGTGAATGGCGATTATGCCCTATATGGCGAACTTGCTCAGACAGAAGCACTTTTTGTTAGGCTGAAGCCATTACAGATTCACCACTGGCTGAAGAGTATCGGATTCACGCTACCAGTCGCGAGGGACGACGGCTCCGCGTCTATCACCATCCTAGAAAATACTCATCTGGCGACACCTCGGGAATCTTTGGATGAAGTTCTTCTGAAGCTCATCCACTCCTATGCCCACTCAATGATCCGGCGTGCCTCAATTTACGCTGGCATCGAGCGCAGCTCCTTGTCTGAGCTAGTGCTCCCATACGCCTTCGGGTTCTTCGTTTACGCACCGGCAAAGGGCGACTTTGTGTTGGGCGGTCTACAAGCGTTGTTTGAAACCGAACTTCACTTGCTACTACACGACGTTATAAATGACGACCAACGATGCGCATTGGACCCAGGCTGCCAAGATAACGGAGCAGCTTGCGCTGTGTGCTTGCACTTGGGAGAACCGTCATGCAGGCTGTTCAACACCTCGCTTTCGAGAAATGTCTTGGCCGGCGGTGATGGTTACTTAGATTTAACGGCTGCTGACGCGATCCAGTGAAGATGCTGCTGCTGCGCTTGGGAACCAACGACGACTAGGACAGAGCGCGCGCGGCTCATTCCGATATACCCAGATACCTGCAGACTGTAGGCATCGGTTTCCGCTAGAACCAGAACAAGCGCTTCCGATTCAAGACCCTTGAACCGGTGGACAGTTTCAACCGGAACACCCTTGCTCTTCCAAGATCCGAAAGAATAACTTCCTATGGTGTGCGACCGAAGACTTGCAACTGTACTCGCTGACACGCAGAGTACGACGATGTTGTGTGGGCCGAAACCGCTGTCTAGTAGCGCTTCAACCGCATCCAGTACAGGTCCGACTCCCTGAGCGTGGTCACTAAAACGCCAACTGGGCAGTGGGCCAGATGCTCCGTTCGGGGTTATGTGAGCTCCAATTGCCTGAGAGACCTTCTGGGCTATCGGTTCCGTATTGCGGAGATTGACCGTTAACTCCCAAACAAAGGGATATTCCGCCTCTTGGATTGACTGGCGCTGCCGCAAATCCTGCTTGAGGTCAGCGAAGACAAAAAAGGGAGCATCAGCTGGGCTGTTGAGAAGAAGGCGCAAAGTGTCAAGCCAAAGCGGTGCGAAATCTTGAGCTTCGTCAACAACGATTGCATCGAAGTGCTCATCATTTTTCTCTATAGCTTGCAATAGTATGTCGGGAGCCGCCACCTCCCACCATGAGTCGTCCTGGTTCGGCACGATCGGGATTCCGGCCTTCCGTGCTTCACGCATACAAAGGGAATGAAACGTCGATACGACTAAGCGCTCACTCCCTTTAAGCGCCTCGGAAAGCTGATTCCCAAGAAGTTCGTTGTAACAGACCAATAGCGTTCGGAAGCCATCTCGCGCGAGTTGCAGGGCACAAGCGATGGCCAATACCGTCTTGCCCGTACCTGCCCCTCCAACTATCAAGCCACCGCGATGAGCGCGCAGGCCAGCGAACACTGATATCTGTTCCGCAGTGAGAGTGAGTACTCGTTTCTCTGCTTCCCCGGATTCCACCGCCAGACTTCTGTTGATCCTAATCGTTGGTGCAAGAAGCGCTACAAGTTGTCGCAACTCTTTTTCGCTGAGGGTAGAGTCTAGCTTCCAGTGCTTTACACATCTCCCTATCGAGCTTTCAATCCTTTCGAGCTCCGGCATCGCTAACGTGATCGCTGGGCTAGCCATTGGTCCAATGACCGGCAACGTCGATAGATGGGGGAAAACAACTGCATGACCAACTCGGACCAGCCCTGTGAACCCCCTCGCAGCAAGCCATGAGACCAATGCATGCTTCGACGCCGTTGCTTGTTCGTACGGATTTTTAATTGTACGAACGTGTCCATAACGATCTGTCGTGCACCAACGTCCGTTTTCTACTTGTATCCCGCCGCCCTTCACCTCTAGGACGATAAGGCCTTTTTTCGGATGAAGCAGTAAGAAATCTGCCTCCCCATCACCTTGGCGACCATCCCTTAAGGACTGCCAACTGACGTGATGCAACACTGTCCACTGCGATGACAAACTTCTCAAGCATGAAGCGACGATCCTTTCAGAGTTCTCTGAAGGATCATCTGCCCCAAGTCCGATATACTCCGCCATGATCGATCGCCTTTTCGTATACCGTTCTTTGGAAGACCGGCTTGAGTTTGTCCAGCGCCTTGTCTTGAATTTGTCTAACGCGCTCTCGGGTCAACCCGAACTTTGCCCCAATTTCTTCAAGAGTATGCTCACCTGAGTTCCCGAGGCCGAACCTGAGGAATAGGATTCTAGCTTCCCTTTTCTTCAGCCTCTCTTTTATCAAGCGATTCAGCTCCCTTCGGTAGGTGATGTCGAAAGGTGACGGCGTTTGCGTATCCGCTATGAAGGAAAACGTTGTCGCATTGCCGTCTCCAGCAGTGCCCTCACCAACCGGAGCGTCGCCGTCGGTGCATTCCGTCGCCGCGACTGTCCACATAAACTCGGCGAGCCGCTGTGTTTCCATTCCCAAGGCTCTCGCCACCAAATCTAATTCTGGCTCCTCTCCATTAGGTCCAGATAGTGTTCTAGTGGCTTTGCGTATCGCTTTAATCTTCTCAACGACGTGAACCGGTAGTCTAACAGTCCTATCGCTATCCGCAATTGCACGATGAATCTTTTGATTGATCCACCAGGTTGCGTACGTCTTGAATCTGAAACCCATCTCCGGGTCATAGGATTCCGTGGCACGAAGGAGTCCAAGAACGCCCTCTTGAAATAGATCGTCTCCATTGAGGTGTTTCGTATAGGCAAAGTGTGCCGCAGTCTTTCGGACATAGCGAATGTTGCTCTCCACGAATCTCACCTTGGCTAGCGCCGCTTCTTTTCGTAAACGGGAAATGTACGGCTCGTCATTTGAGCTCTCAGAGATTCCGGCACGGAGCGCCAGCTGAATCTTTCGACCGAGTTCTTTCTCATCAGATTCCGATAGGAACGTCGGGCCGCCTAAGGGGACTATTTTTATAGTTGGTTCTGAAGAGTTGGCGACTGCAGCGTCGTCATCATTCTCAATGATGACGACTCCATCGGAGACTAAGCACCTTTCAATCTCAATACATTCAGCAACACTGAGTTTCCGACGAAAACACTGTCTTTCTAAATCAGTTCTCAGCAACTCGCCATCTGCCCTTTCGGCGTCTGACCGAAGGACACTAAGAGTTTTATTTACGGAGTCTGAACGAACGATTTCATCGGAATCTTCTACGTGGATATCATCGTCGACATCGAGATCAGGTAAATCCTCGACTAGTGACAAGAGACTTGCAGCGAGGGGAGTCCCAGACGGCTCCTCTAGCCAGTCAGGTTCGTTTGAATCTCCTGGCGTTTCAAGATAATTAAGATTCTCATCGGAGGTAAGCATTTCAGAATGCACCATCCGGTCTAGCTGCCAACCTGTGGCTGCTCGGCGTGTCTAAGGCATGTACCGCTGCTCGAAAGCGGAAATCTCCGACGAGTGCGGCCTTTTGCTGGATACTCACCAAGTCAGCCGTCGATTTCGATCTCGCTGGAGCTTTTGAGTCGAAATCTTTAGTACTCGCTTTCTGTTTATCGGAGGCAACTTGATTGAAGAAACTGCCAACGATGAAGCCTGCCAGGATGGAGTAGGAGTGCTGGACAATTTTCGGCGAGGTCTGACCCACTGCCAAGTCATAACCGCATCGCTTTAGCACGAGTTGGTTGATTTCAAGCTTGTCGCCGGTTGCCTCAAGACTCTCTTTGATGAGGCCCGCCGTTCGACCAAGTATGTCTGTGATCTCAAATGGTCCCACGCCAGATCGCCGACGCGTCCAAGTATCCTGTATCTGCTTGGGAGAGTTCGTTCCCAGAAGAGATTTTAGATGAGAGAGGTCATGATCGATGCCGTTTACCCCAGACTCTAATTGAAGGAACTTCTCAATGCGTCGATACAAATTCCCGTCCAACCGAATATTTTTTATGTCTGTAGATGGCCCATAAAAAAACCGTACTCTCCAGCGAACTCCTGACTGTCCGAATTCGTTCGCAAGTTCGAACCGCATTCCACTTTTGAAGCGAAGTCCAGGGATTGCCGCCCTAAAGCGCCGCTTTGCTGGATACGATTCTGTCACCTTGTGCGGGGGCCCAGAATTGGGAACATGCACAGCCTTAAGTTTGCTCAGTATGCGAGGCGCATTGCTCAGCTTTCTCATGACGCTCGCGCATGTCGCTTGGTCGCTCGCCATTCCAACCATGAAAGAGAAGAGGGGTGGTACTGCATTACCGATCATCTTCACCTTGGAAGAATGACTCTTCGCTAGAAATTGATAGGTCAGAGGAAAGCTTTGGAGCGAAGCTCGTTCTCGAACCGTCAGACGCCGCACTTGGCAGCTTACTGGATCATTTATTACGATGCTCTCTCGTGAAACGCGGGTGCAAGTAGCCGTTACAGTCCGTGCAGGCACATCCATACGATCCGGAAATGACATGTCGTTATAAACGGGATGATAGAGCTTGGCCTCCCTATTCATACGAAGCTGCTCGGTGTCGAGGTATGGTTCGGGTTCAGTTTCAGAAACTTTAGTCCGTGGAATCGGATATCCCCATACTGGATCAATTACGCTGTTTGGTCGGTTCAAACTCTCAATGACACAACCCAAGCTGCGCTCCGAACAGATGCTTTTGTAGGAATCCAGAACTCCAAACGGGAAGTGACCTACCAGACACCGATGACGCGATTGCGGAAGTCCAAATGACGCGAAGTTAACAACATGAACGTCAGGCTTCAAGTGCCGAAATCGAAACAACGGATGACCCTTGGTCATGAGTCCATCTCGAATCATTGGAGCAATCCGAGGCACATTTTCCAAAATCCAGTAGCACGGACGAAGATGATCGACTATCTGGAGAAACCGAACGATGTCCTTCAAGCCTTCGGCAAGGTCACCGCCCCCGCCGCGATTGGAAAACGAAAACTCCGTACATGGCGGACTTCCAACTACCAGATCAATTTGGCTGGGTAAACTTCCTAACGATAGCTTCCGCACATCAACCGGTTTGTGGGATTTGGATAGGTTGGCGTTATATGTTGCGACGGCTTCAGGCCAAATTTCATATGCACCGACGACATCGATGCCGGCTAGTTTCAAGCCGAGACTCCAACCGCCAATCCCCGAATATAAGTCAATTGCTCTCAATAGCTTACCTATACCGCTTCGTCGAGCAGCTAAGCGAGCCGAGCGTTGGCGGGGTAATGCCGACTGTACCATATATGCGCGCTCAAGTATGCCGCAGCTCGAATTGACACTATGCCCCTTAGCGAATCTAAATCGCAGCGTGTCCCCGATTGATTCGCTGCTCCAACTCTGCGATGGCTCCAACCACCGCGTCCACAGAGGGTATCGGGCCGAAGACCATGCCCGACATGGCCTCATAGTCCCGCCGCAGGTCGTTGAGCATCCCGTCATGCGGGGTCAGGGCGAAGCTGCCGGGAACGGCGGAGGCTAGGTCGAAATCAGGCCGGTTGAAGAACATCCGCGCATGGCGCACGCAGTCCTCGGCCATCTCTGTATCTTCCGTTGCCTTTCGGCCTATCTCCGAAGCCAAGAGCCGGTAGACATCGTAGTAGTGGCGCGAGACGCGCTGCCCGCCTCCCTTCAGTTCGCCACGATGGTCCCACCAGCGGCGCAAGCCATGCAGGATAACAACCTTGTCCCAAAAGGTACGGCCAGGGTCAACGGTGGTCACATTGCCGACCGCCAAATTTAGGCTTGGAAGATCATCCGCGATGTATGGCTTTACGACGACCGGAGCATGAGGGTCGAGGGCGGACTTCGCACCCGATTCGATCTTGATGGCGCGACGGATGTATTCATTTCCGTCCACGGTCGAGGTGGGATACCAAAGAAGCAAACTCTGGCCGTCGGGGTCAGCGGGATCGGGTTCCACACGTGCGCGATTCGTGTTCAGGTTTGCGGCCTGGAGTGTCTGGCGTAGCAGCGCGCTTAACCGCTCCAGCATCGGGCCTTGGATGTACGCCTGGCAAGCGGCTTTGATGGCCTCTAAGCGGGCGTTGCGTTTCTTGCCGCTCAGAGCCTCCAACTCCGCGAAGGTTGCGGGCTGTCCAATATCTTCCCTGAAAACTGTGATGTCGATATCTTCGGAGAAGCGTTCGATCAAGCCGTAGCCTTTGGAGAGCGAGGTTCCGCCCTTGAAGAGCAGGCGTGGGCCACCGGCCTCCAGTTCATTGAAGAGCGCATCGAGCGTCCAGCAAACCCAGAAGTCTTTTTCGATGTTCTGCTCGTTGGTGCGGAGCCGGTCGGCAGCACCAACAAAAAGGTCGCGGCGCTCCTCGTCGCTCGCGGCCAGTACGGTTTGAAAACCCTCGGTCATCGGCTGCTCGAATTCCTCGCCCTCTTCATGATAGGTGCCGGTGCCGGCGCGCGTCTGGAGGACTTCGCTTTCTCTGCCGCTGGCGACACTCCAGCGTTCGCCTGCTGGAACAGGTCGCGCACGATTATCCGCATCCACTCTGGCAGCGCCGACAGACCGCTGCGCAAGTCGTCCTGAATGGCCTGTCCATGGTCGGGGTCTTTGAGGATGGTAACAAGGCGCTTGCGGAGACTTCCGTCGTCGGACGGAAGCATATCGCGCAGCCAATGGAGCGCCTGCACGAAGCGCATGGCGGGACGGCCCGCCCAGTAGAGGCGGCTGGGTGCGGCGGCCTGAAAGTCGAGAGTCAGGTTGCCGAGCGTGATGGGCTGCAAGCGGCCATCGGTGAGCACGCCGATACGCGCCGGAACGGCATCGGTGAGTCCAAGATCGTTGGCGGCGGTGAGGCCATCGACCACCACCCGCACCTTACCCTTACGGGTCAGCGCGTCGATCACGTCGCGCGGGTTGGGGTAGGTGTGCTTTCCGGTGAGCCGATTGTCCTGGGGGGTGTCGTAGAAGCCGCGTGCAATTCGCCGTAAGCTTCGGGAGGCAACCAGCCGGTGGAGGGCCTGATCGACCGCAGTACGCGGTCCAAGGTCGGCAAAGTCCTCCGGGATCCAGACGCGCGGCTGCGCCGGGGCGGAGATACGATCCCGGATGGCGGCTGGAATGCTGGATACAGTGGACATAGGCAGTCTCATGTCAGATAAATGCAACAAACTTCTGACTACCCCAGTATAGCTTTATGTCAGAAAAATGCAACAAACTTCTGACTATGATTCCCGCCTTCGCGGGAAAGCGCTGCATACGTTCGTATGCTGAGCGCCCTGCAATACTGGCCCCGGTGCCGGGCCTAAGCGGGGCCGGTTCCGGTCCCAAACACGCCAGGATGTGGCAGGAATGATCTACGCTTCCTCGGCCAAGCGGATGGCCTCCACTCTGCCAGAGCCTTTCTTTGAAACCGGCTTCTTCTTCGGACACGGCCTCATGATGTTGATGGCGGCGGCATCGAGCTGTGTCTTCAAATGGGCTGCATAGTATTTCTCAATCATCTCAACACTAGTCCGACAGTTCTTAGCAATCTGATAAATGTCGGCACCTTCAAGCAGGCGCAGGCAGATGTAGGTATGGCGCAGGCTATAGGCAGTTCGCGGCCTCCCGTCGCGGTCGGTGCGAAGCTTTTCTTCCTCAAGAATTGCGTTGAACAAATCGCGTGGCCATTTCGGAAACAGAAGATCGGTGGGTCCCGGCTCGTGCCACTCGCCGTTGGCTATTGATGCGGTACGGCTGCCAGATCTTCCCGGCCCTCCGTCTGGACGCAGGCGAGCCTTCAGCCGCTTGAACGGGCGCACTGCACCCTCCGTGCTCTTGCAATAGCCTACGCCTCGCTTTCCACGTACTTCGATCTCAAGAATGGTCTGGCCGCTACCTTCGTCTTTAACTACCGTGACATCGCGGAACTGAAGACGCATCGCCTCGTCGGGACGGAGGCCGGTATTGGCGGAGAACAGAACATAATCGTGAAGCTGTTCCGCCTCCCAACGAAAACGGGGCTGCTTGGGATCATGCGCACGTTTCCGCGTTGCCTCGTAAAGCTGTTTGTACTCTTCCGGTGAGAACCATGCTCTGTGAGAAATCTTGGCCGACGCCCTATATGGCGCTGACAAGTCCGGTAGATGCTCGATCCATCCGTGCCGCAGAGCCGTTTTGAAAATCTGGCGTAACGTCACGACCTCCTGATGCATGGTGTTGTGCGCTGGCGGCTTGCCGCGCAGCGCCTTAGATTCCTCAAGACGATGGATGCGATATTCATTGACCTTGCCCGCCGTGATCTCGGGAAGAACCATGCTGCCGAAGAATGGAATCAGGTAGCCGTTAGTCCTCGCGTGCTGTCCGCGCGCATAGGTTGCACTCCGCTGCCCCTGCGTCATGATGTCGAACTCGCGCAGGTACAACTTCGCAGCTTCGCGGAACAGTTTGCCGCTTTTCAACTCTCCGTCGCGGAGTTTGCCGCGCAACTGCAAGTACCAGTCTTCTGCGAACTCTTTCGCTTTCGAGAGGCTGTCTTCTTTGGTGGTGGTGCGCCGGTTCTTTCCGGCCAGATAGCTTGCGCATTGCCAGCTTGAACTATTAGGCCGTCTGTAGATGTGGACCTTGCCGCCGAGGATGGTGTGGTTCTCAGACATGCTCAGGCACCTCCTGAACTCCCCCAAAACTGCGAAAGTGTGGAAGAGTTGTGTAAGGATAGCGCTTGTTTTGAATGTCAGTCAACTACATGTATTTTCATTAGTTTAGCTGCTTGCGAGATTGTGTCTTAGACGATTTTGAGTCCGCTGCGTCTGCCAGTTCCGCCATCCCGGCTTGAGGTGATTGCGCTTACGCAGACACTGGATGCTTTCAGTATCGCATAGCATCGACGATCTGAGTCTCGGATTGGCTTACGTATTCGGCCAGAGCCAGGCCGCGCCTCGTACGCCGCTTGAGTCCCCATATTTTGCCTGTAGGATTGGCGTCGCCGCCTCTTTGCCGAAGACATATTCGGGCAGGCGTTTGGGCAGCGCCTTATACAGATGCTTTGTCTTCGACATGCCTCCGCCAAAGACGAGCACGTCGGGGTCGAGAATGTTGATTACATTCGCCAGGCCACGAGCCAGCCTGTCTACGAATCGGTCTACAGTGGCGGCGGCGGCGCTGTCTCCAGCCTCGAAGTCGGCGATGATGTCGCGTGCCGTGCGTTCTTTGCCGGTGACGTTCCTGTAGTCGAGCGCAACCCCTGTGCCGGAGACCCACATCTCCATGCATCCGCGCTTTCCACAGTAGCAGGCGGGGCCCGGAGTCTCCTCGGGCGTGGCCCACGGCAGGGGGTTATGCCCCCATTCACCGCCCACGCCATTTGGTCCCGCATGTACATGGCCGTCGATGGCCACTCCTCCGCCGCATCCTGTGCCCAGAATTACGCCGAACACGATATGTTTGCCTGCGGCTGCGCCGTCGGTTGCCTCCGAAACAGCCAGGCAGTTGGCATCGTTGGCTACGCGCACCTCCCGGCCAAGCGCGGTGGTCAGGTCATGGTGCAGAGGACGACCGTTCAACCAGGTCGAGTTTGAGTTCTTCACCAGGCCTGTTACCGACGAGATGCTTCCCGGTATGCCTGCACCGACCGACCCGACACTTCCTGCTTCTTTTTCAATCAGATGAACGAGACCGGTGATTGCCTTGATCGTTGCCTCGTAATCATCGCGCGGCGTGCTGATGCGGTGCCGCACCAACTCGTTGCCCTTTTGGTCGATAGCCAGCGCCTCAATCTTGGTCCCGCCAAGATCGATTCCAATGCGCATCTTCGGATTTTTCACCAGACTTCTGCCTGACACGTAAAATTCATCCATCCGTCAAAAGTTTCAAGTACAAAACCTGATTGCGTTACCACTTAAGCATCGCACAAAGAGAGGATGATTTCTCGGCTGTCCGGACAATTTGATGAAAGGCATGAACCTACAAGGCCATTGGTTGCAATGTCTGACCTTCATAGGTAGGATTGCCAGCGGTTTGGAAAGGAATGTCATGTCTCGTCTTGCTCTGTGCGTCGCGCTGCTGTGTCTGGCAATCAGCCCCTCTCTACAGGCCGTTCCTCAGGCTGGGGCCGCGCATCCGCCGTCGCCCATTGTGAGTGCCGCCGAAGCGGGAAAGATTCTGCCCGCGACTGTTTTCTTTCAGGGACAAAGCGCGTCCATTCAGGCGAGAAACTCCGCCGGTGTCCGCTTTGCGAAAGACAGCTTCATGTTGGTTGCGCTCGTTGACAGTTCCGGATACTCCAGCGAAGTGCAGCAGAAATATCAGGCGTACTTAATTACGGAAGAGCCTATCGAAGTCGGTGGCCATCGCCTTGCACCGGGGGCCTATGGCTGCGGCTTTATCAGTGGCAACCAATTCCTCGTCATGGATATTGGCGGCCACAGCCTCTTCACCATCGCCTCTACGCGAGACGCTGCACTGCATCGTCCGGTTCCGTTGCAAATTACTCCCGATAGCGACAGATACCGTCTTTACTTTGGCCGCAACTATGTCGAATTGACCGCGCCTGCGCGATAGCTTTACTGCACTTTGCCCAATGGACGCAGCCGTCGCAGCTCAACCGCGCAGGCAATCGCATTCAGCGCCGCCAGCCTCAGATTGTCGGCGGCCATCCAGAGCCAGAACCGCGTGTCCGGCCCATCTCCTCCGGATCCTCTGCTGACCTGCACCAGCATGTCTTCCCTGCCGGTCGCGCTCAGGTTGCTAGGCGCATCCTGGCCGTGCGCGACGACGCTGATGTGTTCGCCGACCAGTGCGGTTCGGATCTGCTCCTCCGTGACGGGGCTGGTGAAGTCGACCAGTACCGACATGACATAGCCGTGAAAGACTGGCGCTTGCAACACCTGTAACGCGAGTGGTGGCAGTGCTCCGGCTGACATGGCGACGTACTGGTCCCTAATGTGCTCTCCAGTCGCAGCAAGTTTGACCGATGCCGCGTCGCCCAGCTCTGCCAGCAGATTGAACGCTACCTGAGCGTCATATTGTTCACGCGGCAGTCCCTGGAACGAGAGCAAATTCACCGTTTGCTGATGCAGCTCATCCATCGCAAGCCGCCCATGCTCGGAGGCTGGCTCCATAACCATCGCGGCAACGCTGGACAGCGGCAGCTTCCCATGCAGGTGCGCTGTGGCCAACGCAATCATCACCGCCGCCGGATGCGCCGCGACAACCGCGTGCGTGTTCAGGTCCGGCTTCTTTTCTTTGTGCGTCGTCTTCTCCGCGTCTGCCAGCGCCCCGGCAACCCACGGCGACCGCACCAGAACGTCCTTCTTGCCCGCAAGCGCATAGGTCAGGTCCACAATGCTTGCACCTGCGCGACGTGCTTCCTGCCAGTGCTTCTTCGTTGTTGCGGTGTCGCCTGCAAAGAAGACGAAGTCCAACCGCTCGAATGCTGCGGCACCCAGTCGCTGAATGAACGAGACTTCGTCGCCGGTCGCGGTCATCTGGCCGACCGCTTCGTCGTCGTCGAGCAGTACGACGTCCGAGGCGGCGAGCAAGGATTCGCCCAGAGCGTCGGTCAGCTCTTTGCCCGCCAGCGACGAGGCCCCGACGATTCCAATCCGGTACATTTCGTTCGTCATGTCGATGACTCTCTCTTATGCGATTGAAGCGGCTGATTCCTGGTCTACTGTCCCGGTTGCGTCTCCGTGACGTGTCTCCTGCGGCTCCTGCTCCACGAATACGCCAGCCGCGCCAGCACGCCGGAGACCAGATAGACCATCGCCAGAATGATCAGCATGTAGCGGTGATAGAGCGCAATCAGCGCGCCGAAGACCGCAATGACCGCCACCAGTTGGAACGGGTGACGCTTGCCCGAGGTCATCTCCTTGGCGCTCCAGAACCGCCAGTTACTCACCATCAGGAAACTGGTGAAGCCAATCAGGCATATCCACACGCCTGCAATCCACGGATTGTCGATCGGCGATCCCTGCTGAAAATGGATGACGGATGCAATCACACCTGCACCTGCCGGAATTGGCATTCCCACGAAATACTTCTTTCCCGGACGTCCTGGGTTCCTCGGTTGCGGGTTGGTGCTGATGTTGAAGCGCGCCAGTCGACTGGCTCCGCAGATCAGGAAGATGAAACACACGAACACGCCCAGATGCATAATCTGGCCGCGAAGTGCGGCATTCGAGAGTGCGGGAATCATCCGAAAGCCCCAGATATACGCAAGCAGGCTTGGCGCAACGCCAAATGTGATGACATCGGCCAGCGAGTCCAGTTCCTTGCCGAAGGCGCTCGTTGTGTTCGTTGCCCGCGCGACAATGCCGTCAAGCCCGTCGAACAGTACCGCGATGCCGATGGCCAGCGCGGCGCGATCGAAGTACGAGGTGTCCGCCAGCGAGCCCTGCACGCTCTGCGTAATCGCATAGTAGCCCGCGGCCATGTTGCCCGCGGTAAACAGCGAGGGCAGCACATACATGCCGCGGCCGGGCTGTTGTCTTCTCGACTCCGCGCTCATCTCCATCTCGTCCAGCGTGCTTTCGTCCATCAAGCGACTCCGGTCAGATTGCCCTGTTCGGCCGGGATTACAGCGAGCACCGAAGATCCGCCACGCACGCGCGAACCTGTCTTCACCTTCAACTCAGCCTCTGCCGGCACGAGCACATCCACGCGCGAACCGAACTTGATGAGGCCAACTCTCTGGCCCCGCTCCACACGGTCGCCTACTTTCAGGTTGCACACAATCCGTCTCGCCAGCAGGCCCGCAATCTGCTTAAAGCTGACGTCGTAGCCGCCGGCATCGATCGTCACCAACGTCTGCTCATTGTTCAGCACCGACTGCGGCTTCATGGCATTCATAAACTCGCCCTTGCGGAACTCGCACACCTTCACAACACCGCTTACTGGTGAGCGGTTCACATGCACATCGAAGACATTAAGAAAGATGCTGATGCGTAGGCGGCTGCCGCCTGTCGTCTCAATCCACTCGGCCTCCGTCACCAGGCCGTCGCCGGGAGAGACAATCTGCCCCGCCCCCTGTGGGATTGTCCGCTCAGGATCACGGAAAAACCACAGGAAAAATGCGGCCAGCAAAATTGGTAGTGCCACCAGAAACGCGGGCATGTGTAGATACCAGAGCACAGCCGCGACCACCCCAAGCCCCAAGGCGTAAAAGATTCCATCTCGAACCATAAGTACTCGATTATAAAGCCTCAAAGCCTTATTCGGCGCGCAGGTCATGCCGAGGGCGCACCCTCCCTTCGGGCCCTTCCCGACCCCACCCGCCCGAGTCCCGCCGCATCACCCTTGTGGGAAAGGCACCCCCAAATGCCTGAGCCGCTCCATCTCATCCTTCAGGCTCAATTTCAGTTTCTTGAGCCGCACCTCTTCCATCTTCTCCGCCTCGGTCAGGTAGACCTTGGCACGCAGCGTCTCCAGCCTGCGGTCGTACAGACTGTGTTCCTGCATCAGTTGATGGATCGAGGGAAGCGACGAGGGCTGTGGAAGCTCCGTAAACCTGGCGGTCTGCATCAAGTGCACCTCCATTGTTCGGACGTACATCGCAACGATGGCAAAACGTTAACACACACCGCACAAGACTTGCAAAGTGGATAACTCGGGTCAAATGTCACAAAAAGTTGAGGCCCCCGCACAACCAAAGGGCCTCATCCTGTCAGAAGGCCACCCGGACGCCAAGCTGGATGGTCCTGGGCAGATTTGCCTGCGACGTAATCGTTCCAAACGCGGAGCTGGTTGGCGACAGGTTCGGCGCGCTGAAGCTTGGATGGTTCAGCGCATTGAAGAAGTCTGCCCGCAACTGCGCATTCACCCTTTCGGTAATCCGATTGTTTTTGATCAGCGACATATCCAACGCCACGATGCCGTCCTGCCGCGCGTGAGCGACTTGCGTCGGGAGCGTGCGGATGTGTGTTCCCGTCACCGGCTGGTCGCCGCTCACCCGGTCGAACTGCGTCACGTCGAACGCGCCGTCTGGAGCATGTGGATTCACACGCAGGTTATTCAGGCTCGTTCCTTTGTAGATGACGTCGCCCCATGACAGCGGCGCGCCCTGCGGCTGATATGTGAAGATGCTCGTCAAATTCCAGCCGCTTGCCAGGTATCCGGCAACCGGAACGCCAACCCGGTAGCGCCTTCCCTGCCCAAACGGCAGTTCCCACGTCCCCGAAGCCACCAGATGCTGCGGCCGGTCATCGGACGAGATTCTCTTTTCCGGGGCCGAATCCTGCGGATTAAGATAGGCCACGCGCTCCAGTCGCTTGGACCACTCGTAGTTCACCAGGAACCGCACCCCGCCTGACATCCGCTTCTCCACCCGTGCCTCCAGCGCATGGAAGAGCGAGTTGCCCGCCGGGAAGCCCGACATCATCACGGAGGTAAACTGCGGATAAGTCATCAGCAACTGTTGCCGGGTTGTTGTCGAGCCGTTCATCGCAGAGTTCGCAATGCCCTTGAACGGATTGGCAACGTTGGCCGTCAGGTTCGCATACACAGCAGGATTGCGGGACTGTCCCACGTTCAGATATTGGGCCGGAACATAATCGATATTGCGGCTGACGCCGACATGCACTCCATGCTCACCAACGTAGCCCACCTCAAACAGAACTCCAGCGAGCAACTGCTGTTGAAAATCCAGGTTCCACCGCTCCGCATAGTCGTTCAGCACCTTGCTCGGATAAAAGCTCACGGCCTGACCCAGATTCGTCTGAAGTCCAAGTGAACCTCCAGGCGGCAGAATCAGCCCCGTGGGGAACGGATCAGAGAGCGTGCCGTTCGGAGTGAGGTATCCGTCGAGCGAAGCTTGCAACTGTGTGGTCTGGTTGAAGCCAGTAGCAATCGGGTCCATCCTGCCCACGCTGTTATTGAAGATGCCAAAGCCTCCGCGAAGCGACATCGTCGTCACCCGGCTATATGCGAAACCGATGCGCGGACTGAAGTTCGTCGCCGTCGTCTGATACATGCCCCGATGGTTCGCGCTGGCAAAGACGAGTCCTCCGGTTAGCGGCGAAGGAAAGTTGACGCCTGAAACTGGATTCGCGGCAAAGTTTTCCTGAGCCTGGGCGTTGATCGGATTGGTCGCCGAAGCGTCAAACCCGATAACGCCTTCATTATTCCGTTCCGTCGTCGGCAAGTCGCGCTCATACCTTAGGCCAAGATTCAGCGTCAGGTTCTTTAGCAGCCGGTAGTTGTCCTGCACAAAAAACGCATAGTATTTGGCCTGTGAAATCTGCTTCCCGTTGATATCGAAGCTCCCCGCCGTCGGCAGCCCCAGCAGCATCGAAGCAAATTCCTGCCCAATCGTCGCTGCTCCGGAGTTGTCGAACGGTCCGTTTGTCCAACCCTGGCCCTTATTCAAACTGAACTGGTACAGTCCCGACGAGTTGCCATAGCGGAAGCTGTACTCCTTGCTCAACCGCAGGTCGGCGCCAAACGACAGGCTGTGCTTGCCCATCGTGTGGCTCACCATGCTGAAGTACTGAAAGCTGTCATACGGGATGTAATCGCCCTTCGAGTAGCCGAAGTCCACGAACTTCGTTCCACTCGTCACCGGGAAGCCTGGCGTCGTGGAAGCAGCCGCCAGCGCGGGCGGAAAGCCGAGCTTCGAGAAGTCGAAGCTCGCCGCCAGCGGGCGCGACTCTGTATTTCGGGACCAGTTGAACCGGTTCTCCCAGATCGTATTCGCGCTGAACATGTGGATCTCGTCGAGCGTTGCTCCCCAGTTTGGCTGAATCAACACACTGCCGGTTGCAATGTTGTTGAAAGCATTGTTGGCCTGGTGGTAGCGGTCGTTGTGCCGGAATGCAAAGTACGCCTTGTCCTTTTCGCTCACGTTCGCATCGATGCGGCCCATCTCGCTGTCGAACTTGTCCGTACTGTTGCCCGGATAAAAGTAGTTCGATTCGCCGTCCGGTTTGCCTGCCGGAATGTTCGGCTCGGCAAAGTAGCTCGCCAGATTCATGCCCACCTGATTCAGTCGCTGCTGCGGAATGATGTTTCCCGGAAACGCCTTGCGCTGTATGCGGCCATTGCTCCCCTTCACGCCAGTCGCCGGATCGTAGATGACGTAGCCCAGCGGCAGCAGGGCCGAAAAGTCGCCCTTCCGCTCAGCGTCCGTCGGCACCGTCAGAATGCTTGGCGAAGGTGTGTTGTCAGAGATTCCTTCATACGCGAAGAACAGGAACAACTTGTTCCGTGCGTCGTACACATGCGGAATTGAGAGCGGCATCCCGATGGTCCCGCCCCACTGATTGAACCGCGTCACTGACTTTCTTTTCGGCGTTCCGGCCACATGTTTGTTGAAGTACGGCGTATCGTTCAACGCGGACACCTGTAGAAACTCATACAGCGACCCGTGATACTCGTTGGTTCCCGAGCGCGTCACGTGGTTGATCGTCCCTCCGCTCGTATGCCCATACGCCGCGTCTGCCTGGAACGTCTCGACCTTGACCTCCTGCATTGCATCCATCGGAGGACTGAACGCCAGCGTGCCATCGGCCCCGCCGTCCGGCGAGCCGTCAATCAGAATCTCGTTCTTCTTCGACGCTCCGCCTCCCAGCGAAATGCTCGACGGCCCGCTGTTGTCGAACGGGTGGTTGAACTGCGGATTGCCAGTCGAAAGCGCACCATACGCCAGTTGCGCCAGAATCATCGGAGTTCTGCCATTCACCGGCATGTTCTCAATGTCTTCTTGATCGAGCACCTGCCCCGTCGAGGCCATCGAAGTGTCCAGCATCGTGTTATCGGCCGAGACCGTTACCATCTCCGTGCGTGTCCCCACGGCCATCGTCATATCCACCCGAACGTGCTCGTTTGCGGCGACCAGCACGTTCTGATGGACCGTGCTCTTGAACCCCGCTGCCGTCGCCGTAACGCGATAGGTTCCCGGCGCCAGAAATGGAATCGTGTATTGGCCATCGCTGCTCGACACCGCCGAGTAGTTGGCACCCGTAGCGGTGTCGGTCGCCGTCAGGTGCGCGGCCGGAACTACGGCGCCATCGGCATCGGTGACGAGCCCGCTCAACGTTCCGCGCGAGACCTGCGCCTCTAAAACTGTTGTCGCTAACCCCAGCACAAACAGGCAAAGAAGCAGCGTAGGAAAGATCCGGCGTGACCAAAGCATATGCGTCTCCTCGAAGGGAAAAGCATCTTCCGGGGTCACCATAGACGTCAAGAAAGTTTTGCCTGTTTCTAAAAATAATTGGCAAATACTAAAAACAAATCGTATAAATAACCATAAATCAACGTTCCGACGATGCTACAAATTTTGAGTCTCCGACTCTTCTGTCCCGCTATTCGGAAAGGTCCCACCGTGGGCTAACGAGACTGAGTGAGAACTCTTCAACTTGATTGTTTTCATTAAGGGTGCGGGTTTACCCGTGTCTCAAGTGCCACATTTCAGTTGGGGCTTTAGACCCTGATGGATGCCTTCCGCAAATTACGCGAGTTCTCGCCCAATCTCTAAGGCCAGCCGCCCCGCCTTCATGACCCACTCATCCGAAGCCTCATCAGCACAGCGTCGTCTTCCGGTTCACGATAATACCGTCGTCTGACTCCCACTCGCTCGAACCCCAGCGATTCATAGAGCGCCATTGCTCCTACGCTCGCCGCCCGTACCTCCAGCTCCACGGCAGACGCACCCTGCTTTCTGCACCAGGCGACCACAGCCATGCAAAGGGCCTTGCCCACACCTGCCCTGCGTGACCCCGGTCGAACCGCAACGCTCTCCAGTTCTCCAATACCCGCGACGGCCTTGCCGACAGCAAAACCTGCCAGTTCATCCGCAGTCTCGGCAACGAACAAGCACCGGCGAACTCCGCTACCGGTCACGATCTCAGCGTAGTCTGGCGTCGTCCAGTGCGGAGCCTCTGCGACCGAACGCTCCAGTGCGATCACCGATGGGAGATCGTCGACCACAGCTGCTCGCACGCGCAGGTTCACCGCGCCTGGCCCTCCATCTTTGCCTTAGCTAAGATTTCGAGATCGGTCTGCCGCAGATAATTGGCGTCTGCCACGGCAACATCGTCAAACTCTCCGACCCGTACACGCTCCAGAGCGAGCGGCAGCACCGTCTCAGCCAGAGGCTCGTCGACCAGCTTCACCCGCAACCCCGCCAGCGCCTCGGCGACTTTCAATTCGCACACAGTGACTTCGCCGCTCCCAACCGCCGCTCGCAGTGCGTCACGCGAAAGCAGCGTCTCGCGTAACATCCTTTGGCCGGCATATTCTCCGAAGTAGAACTCGCCGCGCCCCGCATCGAGCGCGGAGTAGCCCGTTTCACCAGCCAGCAGAGCCAGCCGCGAGACCGCAATCAGAGGCACCTCGCCCGCCCCGCATAAACCCTTCGCCGCGCTAAGTCCGACCCGCACTCCAGTGAACGATCCTGGCCCATGCACTACGACCACTGCCTTCAGTTCGCGCAGTCCCCATCCGGCAGTCTCCATCAACCTACGCACCGCAGACACCAGATGCTCCGACGAACTTCGCCCCGGCAAAACTTCTGACGCGACCACGCCTGCCTCCGTAGCCAAAGCGACACTGCCCTCCGCGCCTGCTGTATGAATCAGCAAAAATCTCATCCAGCCTCGCCCTCGCCCACAATCTCTAGCAATACGCCGCCCGTGCTCATCGGATGTACGAAAAAATATCGATGACCACCGACTCCAACCAGCACTGCATCGCTCGCCAGTCGAATGCCCTTGGCCTTCAGCCGTGTAAACATCGCATCCACGTCAGGCACCCCCACGGCGATATGATGCAGCCCCTCGCCACGCCTTTCGATAAACCGTCCAATCACCGAGCCGGCTTCGGTCGCCTCCAGCAGCTCAATCCGCGTCTCGCCCAGCGGCAGCATCGCCGTCCTCACCTTTTCATGCTCGACGGTCTCCTCATGCACCACCGTAAGCCCGAGTGCCTCATAGAACCCCCGCGCAGCCTCGATGTTGCGCACAGCCACTCCCAGATGGTCGAGCTTCACCCCGTACGGTGTTCGCTTCCGTTCCGGCTTCTGTTCAACGCCGAGTCGCACAGCCGCCATCAACTCCGACACGCCTCCCTCACTTAGAGAATTGTCATCCTGAGCGAAGGCGGCGCTTTTGCCGCCGAAGTCGAAGGACCTGCGGTTTCCTCTCTGCTCTGCACACCGCAGCACCGCAGCCATCAACTCCGCCACGCCTTCGCCCGTTGTTGCGACCGTCCGCACAACAGGAGGCACCCACCCGCCACGTTCTGCTGCCAGTCCCTGCATGGCAACAATCCCTGACTCGACCGCCTCCGCGCCGCCGCTGTCACTCTTATTTACCGCGAAGACATCAGCCGCCTCCATCAGCCCAGCCTTCAGGCTCTGCACCTCGTCGCCCATGCCCGGTGCCAGCACCACGACCGTCACGTCGGCCAGGCCCACAATCTCGACCTCATCCTGCCCCGCGCCGACGGTCTCAATCAGAATCACGTCGCGTCCCGCCGCCTCCATCACGCTGCAAACATTCGCCGCCGCGCGCGCCACACCGCCAATCGCCCCACGCGAAGCCATGCTGCGAATAAAGACGCCATCATCTCCGGCAAATCCCTGCATCCGAATCCGGTCGCCCAGCAGCGCCCCGCCTGTAAATGGGCTTGAAGGATCGACTGCAATCACGCCCACCGTCTTGCCTTCCGAGCGCAACAGCCGGACCATCTGGTCCACGAGCGTGCTCTTCCCTGCTCCCGGAGGCCCGGTCACGCCCACCCGTAGCGCCTTCCGCGATGCGCGGCAGCCCGCCAGCAACTCCGCTGCTCTCGGCAGGCCGTCTTCCACGATCGAAACCGCACGCGCCAGCGTCCGCACATCGCCGGCACGCAGCCGCTCGATCATCGCCTGAATCTCATCGCCCACACGAGCGATGATACCGCGTGCCCGGCACGACTCCGCAATCCGCGCAGCAGCACTCAGAGGGCTCGCACATTTATTTCACCTACAACATATATTTTTCACATACAATGAATCCGCCGTCACTTCAACTCAAGGAATGCCCGTGAAACGAACTCTTCTCTCCGCTGCACTTCTCGCCATCATGTCTGCGCTCTGCTTCGCGCAGCAGCCCGCACCGCCACCCGCACACCCAGTCCCATCCATTCAGGACACCGAGACCGCCGCCCAGCGTGACGCACGCATGGCCTGGTGGCGCGACGCGCGATTCGGCATGTTCATCCACTGGGGCCTCTACTCCATCCCGGCAGGCACGTGGAACGGCCAGCGTTACCAGCACATCGGCGAGTGGATCATGAACGACGCCTCCATCCCTGTTGCGCAGTACAAGGCGCTGGCGTCGCAGTTCAATCCCACCGGCTTCAGCGCGCACGACATCGTCGCTCTCGCCAAATCAGCGGGCATGAAGTACATCGTCATCACGGCCAAGCATCACGACGGCTTCGCCATGTTCGACTCAAAGGCTGACCCGTTCAACATCGTCGATGCCACACCGTTCCACCGCGACCCGCTCCGTGAACTCGCCGAGGAGTGCCGCAAGCAGGGCATGAAGCTCGGCTTCTACTACTCGCAGGCACAGGATTGGACCTATCCCGGCGGAGCCGCAGCCGTGCGCGGCACCCACGACCCCAAGACCGGCCACTGGGACAAGGCACAGGACGGCAGCTTCGACGAGTATCTCCATAAGAAAGCCATCCCTCAGATTGAAGAGCTGCTCAACAACTACGGCGACTTCCCTGTTGTCGTCTGGTTCGACACACCCAGAGAGATGACGCCCGAACGCGCCGCAGAGATCGTCAAGGTGCTCAACAAACACCCCAACCTCATCTGGAACAACCGGCTCGGCGGCGGCTATAAGGGCGACACCGAGACGCCAGAGCAGTACATTCCCGCGCAGGGCTTCCCTGGCCGCGATTGGGAATCCTGCATGACCATCAACAACACCTGGGGCTACAAATCCTGGGACACCAACTTCAAGTCCACCGAGACCCTGCTGCGCAACCTCATCGACATCGCCAGCAAGGGCGGCAACTATCTGCTGAACATCGGACCCGACTCGCACGGCATCGTGCCCGCGCCCGAGGTCGAGCGACTGCACCAGATGGGTCAGTGGCTCGATGTCAACGGCGAAGCGATCTACGGCACCAAAGCCACGCTCTTCGACGTCCCCACCGGCACCTTCAGCACCACCGAGAAGGACAAGCGCGGCAACTTCAAGTTCACGCCCACCTGGAACTGGCGCTCCACCACCGGTCCGGACAAACTCTACATCGAGATCTTCGCGTGGCCCACTAACGGCGTCTTCCATCTCGACAAGCTGCCGCGCAAAGTCGCCGGCGCGTACCTGCTGGCCGACAAGTCCCACAAGCCGCTCAAGCTCACACCCAACGGAGAAGGTCTCGACATCACGCTACCATCGAAAGCACTCGACCCCATCGCCACTGTGCTGGTTCTCAACACACCCAGCTAACCTCACTCAGTGAGCCACTACTGAACGGGTGCCCATCCATGCCGCAGTTTCATCGCGGCATGGGTGGGCGTAAACCCTTTCCGAGTCAGGCGGCTTATCCCTACCGAACCGCTTCAGGATTCCACCCATCGCTTCCAGCCAGGTACACCCGCGTCTCATACTTCTTCGCTTCTTCAGCCGTAAGCTGCTTCGCATAAGGCTCTCGCGCCTTCGCATTCGCACCCGGCCCGGTCGAGTTGAACTCGGCATAGGTAGCCATAGGCAGCCGAGGCGCAGGCGCACTCTTCCAGTCCGACCATCCCTCTGGCACAATATGCGAGCCCATCCACGTATTCAGATAAATGACTGTCGCGTAGTCTCGCCACGGACGTCCCAGATACACCTTGCCCGCTCCCTCATCCGCCGTCAGCCTGCAATGGTTGAAGACATATCCGGCATCCTGTCCCGGCCTCGTGTTGCTCTCGGCCGTCACGTACCCGCCCGCCGGATGCGCAATACTGCGAATCTCACAGTTCTCAAACACAGCCTTCGCGTCGCCGAAGATGAAGTCCACGTGCCCTTCGATGTAGCAATCGTCGTAAAACTGCCGCGAAACCTTGCAATCAATGCCGCCTTTCATGCATCCCTCACTCGCCGCGTACAGCGTGTCCTGCGCGCCCAGCAGCCGCACATGCCGGAAGACAGCGCGGTCGCCCCGCACCGAAACCGCCACTGCCTGCGAGGGCACATCGGTCGTCTTGCTGTAGTCATTCGCAATCGTCATATTCGTAGCCAGAAAGTCTGTCCCGGTGACAAACAGCGTAGCCGAGCAGCCAGTCCCGCAGGTCGAAGCCGCGCTGTTTCCGTAGACCAACTCCACCTTTGCCGGGTCCTTCGTCTCGCCACGAAATTCAATCTTCGGCTTATCCACATGCACGACCTCGCGATAGACACCGGGAGCAATCCGAATCACCGCACCCGTCTCCGGCGCAGCATTCACCGCGGCCTGGATCGTCGTAAAGTCCGCGCCCTTCGCCCCAACCATGATCGTCTTCATCTGCGCGCCGGCCACTCCGGCGGCCAGCAACAGCCCAACGCCCACAAGTCGCATCGTCATCTCTCCCTGAAACTATTTCGTAGGACCACTTCAGCCCACGATACCCCATCTCTCATTTCGTGGACGAATCTGTCCTTGGGCCGCTCCTGCTTGACATACCTACATCAACAACGGCTATCCTCATCCTCGACACCAATTCACCAGCACGTCACCCTTCAGGGACCGGCACGCCGCTGGTCAGACCAGATCTCGCACACGGAGTATCCGCTTCATGCCAACCAATACCGCCAATCTGTCTGACCAGGGCTTCACCGCTACGGCCCCCGGCAAGTCCAATATCCGTTGGTTCGTCTGCTTCCTGCTCTTCCTTGCCACGACGATCAACTACATGGACCGCTCGGTCCTCTCGCTCATCGAGCCTCTGCTGCACCTGCCCTTCATGGGCTGGATTCCCGGCCTCGACGCCGCACACCAGATTCACTACGACCTGAACTACGGCCGCATCGTCATCTGTTTCCAGATCGCCTACGCCATCGGCTTCCTCTTCGCCGGGCGCGTCATCGACAAGCTCGGCACCAAGACCGGCTACGCGCTCGCCATCCTCATCTGGGGATGCGCCTCCATCAGCCACTCTCTTGTCGCCAGCGTCATCGGATTCTGCATCGCACGCGTCTTCCTCGGCCTCGGTGAATCCGGCAACTTCCCCGCCGCCATCAAGGCCGTCACCGAGTGGTTCCCCTCCGACGAGCGCGCACTCGCCAACGGCCTCTTCAACTCCGGCACCAACGCCTCGTTCTTCATCGCGCCCATTCTGATCGCCGCCGTCACCGCCAAATGGGGATGGCACGCCGCCTTCATCTGCACCGGCTCCATGGGACTCATCTGGTGCGTCATCTGGCTGATCTTCCCCTACAATCGGCTGCGCCGCGGCGCGACACTCACGCAGGCCGCGCTCGAGCCCGTCACCAAAGACAAACCCGTCTATTCGGTCCTCGTCCGCCATCGCGGCTTCTGGGCCTTCTGCATCGCCAAAGGCTTCACCGACCCCATCTGGTGGTTCTATCTCTTCTATCTGCCCAAGTTTCTCAACGACAAATACGGCATGGGCCTCGATCAGGCCAAATATCCTCTCATCATCATCTACACCGCCGCTACGATCGGCTCTATCGCCGGCGGATGGCTCTCCGGCTTCCGCATGAAGCACGGCGCCACGGTCAACGCCGGTCGCAAATTCGCACTGCTCGTCACCGCGCTCTGTGTGCTGCCCATCATGTTCGTGCCGCACATGCACGTGCTCTTCCCGAACAACGCCTGGCCGGCCATCGGACTCTTCTGCCTGGCCACTGCCGCGCACCAGGGTTGGTCGGCCAACATCTTCGCCACGCCAACCGACATGTTCCCCTCCACCAGCGTCAGCACCGTCGTCGGTTTGGGCGGTGCGGCAGGTGCGGCAGGCGGAGCCTTCTTCACATGGCTCGTCTCGCACTTCTTCTCGCTGCACCCGCTCATCATCTTCACGCTTGCGGCATTCGCCTACGTCGTGTCGCTCGCCATCTTCCAGGTGCTCGTGCCCCGGCTGGGCGCGCCGCAGCCTGCACCCGAGGTTGCTTAACTATCCACCGTGTTACTCTTCTTTCACTTAGGTGCAAGGAGTTTTTTCCAGCGTGAAAAAAGACGCTAAAGAGACACACAAGAACATCCACGACGAGACCACCAGCCACAGCCAGCTCACTATGCAGGTGGTCGAATACGTCCGCTCGCTGATCGCGCGCGGCGAGGTGAAGCCCGGCGACCGCCTGCCGCCCGAGCGCGACCTCGCCCGCCAGCTCAAGATCAGCCGCTCCAGCCTGCGCGCTGGCATCGGCTTCCTCTCGGCCATGGGCGTGCTCAAAAGCCGCCACGGAGCGGGCACGTTTGTCTCCAGCGGTCCACCTGCGCTTGACTCCAGCTCGCTCTCCGTCCTCGGCGCGCTGCACGGCTTCCTGCCCTGGCAGATGTTCGAGGCGCGGCTGGTGCTCGAATCGAACGTTGCCGCGCTGGCCGCCGAACGCGCAACTGGCGAACACGTCGCCGAACTTGCCGAAGAGGTTGCTGAGATGTACGCCGCGCTCGCTGACCCGCGCGAGTACCTCATCCACGATGTACGCTTCCACCGCACCGTCGCCCGCGCCGCAGGCAACCCCATCCTCGCCGCGCTGATGGAGACCATCACCGCCAACCTCTACGACTACCGCTCCAAGACCGTCCACAACGCGCAGGACCTCAAGGAGTCGGCCGAGATGCACCGTGAGATCTATCGTGCCATCCGCTCACACAACCCCACCCAAGCCCGCCACGCCATGGAGCAGCACCTCAACCTCGCCCGCTCCGCCCAGGCCGCCGAGGGCAATCTGAGCCCGTACCCCACCCCGGCCGCCGCGGAAGATGAGCATTCCGATTAAATATGGAGGCCAAGAGCCTCTTCCAATTCAGGCCGAAGCGGGATCCGCTGTCATTCCCGGCTTGTCAGCTTTCCCGATTTGTTGTCATTCCCGAATCTGCGTTTCGCACCGGGTGGCCCGAACTACAGTTTTAGGAAAAACGCCTAGCCTCGAGCGGCCGTAGCTTCGTCGGCGTAAAGCTCGGCGATTTCGCCGGCATGTCGCGTCTCCACGACACGCCGCTTCAACTTCATGCTCGGTGTCAGCGTCCCATCTTCCACAGACCATTCATCGGGCACCAGCCGCACCCGCTTGATCGACTCAAAGTTCGCCAGCCCGGCGTTCACCTTGTCCACAATCTCCTGATACGCCTTCTCCACGCGCGCATCCTTCACGAGCGCCGCACGGTCAGCCACAGCCACGCCATGAGTCTTTGCCCAACCCTCCAGCGCGGCGAAGTTCGGCGAGATCAGCACGCACAGGAACTTGTGTTTGTCCCCCACAAGGGCCGCCTGCCCAACCAGCACATTGGCCTTCAGCTTGTTCTCAATCGGCTGCGGAGCAATCATCTTGCCGCCGCTCGTCTTCAGCAGCTCCTTCTTCCGGTCGGTGATGGAGATGAACCCGTCGGCATCCACATGCCCGATGTCGCCCGTCTTGAACCAGCCATCGGGCGTAAAGACCTCCGCCGTCGCCTCAGGCTTCTTCCAGTATCCAGTAAACACCGAGGGGCCTTTGACCTCCAGTTCGCCATCCTCTGCAAACCGGCACTCGACGTTCGGCATTGCCCTGCCTACCGTGCCGATTCTGTGAGCCTCCGGATAGTTCAGCGCGATCACAGGCGAGGTCTCCGTCAGTCCATAACCCTCAAATATCCGAATCCCCGCATCGGCAAACCACCCTGCCGTGTCCATGCCCAGCGGAGCGCCGCCTGAGATGAAGACATCCACGCGCCCGCCAAACGCCTCTCGTATCTTCGAGAACACCAGCTTGCCCGCGAGCTTCACACCGAGTCCCGAAGGGACCTTTCCCGCTAACGTCTCGGCCCTGTGCTTCTTTCCCGTCGCCAGCGCCCAGCTCAACATCCGCGACTTCACAGGCGACGCAGCCGACTTCGCCTCCACCGCCTGCCGGATCTTCTCATACACGCGCGGCACGGCAACAAAGATGGTCGGCCGGATTATCTTCATCGCCGCAGGCAGCAGGTCAAACTTCGGACAGTACGCCAGCCGCGTTCCGTAGCACATCAGCGCGTAGTCCAGATGCCGCGCCGTCACATGCGAGAGCGGCAGAAACGAGATGCAACTATCTGTGTCGTCGAACCCAAGCGGATCGGTCGTCACATTGATATTGCTCGCCAGATTGCCATGCGTCAGCATCACGCCCTTCGGCTCGCCCGTCGTTCCCGAAGTGTAGATGATCGTCGCCAGATCATCGGGGCGCGCCGTCTTCGCCATTGCATCGAACTGCTCATCCGGCTGCTGCTTCGCGCCTGCCGAAGCCATGAGCGCGGCAAAACTCTCCGCGCCGGAAGACTCTCCAGCGTCCATCACCACCACATGCTCCAGCTCAGGCAATTCACCCGCGGCCACGACCTTCTCGTACAGCTCCTTCGACGAGACCACCACGGCCTTCGCGCCCGAATCGCGCAGCATATATCCCATCTGCTCCGGCGTCAGCGTCGGATACAGCGGCACGTCCACCGCGCCAATCGCCAGCACAGCAAAATCCACCACCGGCCACTCCCACCGGTTCTCCGAGACCAGCGCGACGCGATCGCCCTTCTTGATGCCCCAGCTCTGCAACACGTCCGCCAGCGCACGTATCCGGCCATACAGTTCAGCCGAAGTGATGGGCTTCCACTCGCCCGCAGCGTCCTGCCACAACATCACCGCTCGATTGCCCCGTCCGGTTACGCGAACAAGAACGTCGTTCATCGTCTTCAGATCGAACATGCTGGCTTCAACCCTTCTCGCCACTGCGGCGACCCTTACTTTCCTTCGTGCCCGATCCCGCGCATCAGAATGTCCATCACCTGCGTTGCGGTTGTCTTCGCATCATAGACGCGGCCTGTAAAGACGGCTGAACTCAAAAGCTCATCGATGGCCCCGAACATGCAATGCGCTACTACGCCATCGGAGACATCCTGCCGGAAGACCCCCTCGTGCTGCCCGCGCCGGACTACCTCCCTGACCACCTGAATGTACTTCACCAGGTGATGGTGCGAAAACTCGGCGATAAACTTCGCGCTCTGCCGCATCTCCGTCGCCATCAGCACGGCCATGCTGCGGTTAACGGTATGACTGGAAAGATGAACCTCGGCAATAAACTCCAGTTGCTCGCGCGGTCCGCTCAGCGTCTTGAACCGTTCTTCAACAATGTTGTAAAACCGCTGGAACGTTGCGTCGATCGCCGTCCGCAGCACATCGTCCTTGCTTTTGAAGTAGAGATAGATGGTGCCGTCGGCCACTCCCGCGCGCTTGGCAATGGCGCTCACCGGCGAGTTGAAGTATCCATTCTCGGCGATAACTTCAATCGCCGCGTCCAGAATCCTCTGGTACTTTTCATTGCCCGGGCCAGAGGATGAAGCCTCCGTGTCGCCTGCCGCTGTCGTCGTTCTGCGTTTCAGTTCGGGCCTCGCATCGGAAATGTCCGATGTCGTAACTCTAATGAAACGCAACCTGCTTTGCCAAGAATCGATTGCACTTTATGCTGCCCCGCTTCATCCTTTGCTTCCCGCATCAAGACGCGCGCGGGCGCGGCGGCGCAGCACGGCACGGGCAAGGATGGCAAGGAGGATGCAGCACAGCGCAATGACGGCAGCCATCGCCCACGGGTATCTGGCGAAGAAGATATTGATTCGCACCCAGACCGAAAGTGACCCCACACCATAGACAACGTTGCCGATACGATACGAAGCAAAGCGAGTGCCATGCAGCACACTGACCGTCTGTGAAATATCAGAGGACTGCGCCGAATTGAAAAAGGATGTAACGAACGCTGGAACCTCTGAGGTATCACGCAGCACAATTAACACAGCCGAGTGGCCGGAGCGATTAGGCCACTGCGTTGCCTCGATCAACGCATCGGGCAGACCGCCCGAGGTCTCAAGCTGGCCGGACTGAACACGGTCGGAGCTGCGCACCTTCCACCACGCATGTTGAAACTGTGAGAAGAAGCCCTGCGTGTCCTGAATATGAAGCCCGCTGCCGTCGGCCATAATCGGCAGCGACGGATTGAGACGGGAGATCGCCGTCTGATCGTCTACCGTTCCGAGGACAAGGTAGTCTTTGGCTCCAGGTGTCATGCCGCCTGCGTTGGTCACAGTGACATTCAGCACAGGGTAGCCGGTCTGAGCGCCGAAGTGTCCCATCAACGCGAGGTACAGATCGATCTCTTCCGTGCTCGGTGTATCGGGCAGAACGACGGCGGTATCGGCAAGGTCCGCCTTGCGCGTGAAGGGATAGCCTGCGTTGGCAAAGATCTCCAGATTGGGCAGCACTGCCCAGTGCGGAATACCGCGCAGGTCGAGCCACGAGTCTTTGAGGATCGCACCTTCAAAAGCAGGCGAGGCAGAGTCTTCGCAGCGCGCGCTCTCCGCAGCATGAAACGCAAACTTCATCCGCAGCGTATTGGAAAACGGGCGCATGTCGGCGACCGGCACCGGAACCAGGGCCTCAGGCTGCGCTTCCGCTTTGCCTGCATGCGGCAGAGGCGTGGCGCTGACAAAGTTGCCGTTCATACTGACCTGGAGCGTGCTTCCCTCACCGAGCGGGACTGCGTTGTACCGGTACCGAAGATGCAGTCCAAGATCCTGCATCGTGCCGTAGTAAAGATCAGGCGGCAGCCGCATATAGAGCGTGACAGGCTCAATGCCGTCGCTCTGCAACTCAGCGGGCTGCGCCAGATTGCCCATCGGGATCACGTTGTCCGTGCGAAGCCACCGGGGTGCATCGTCAGGTTGACGCGCAGCCGGCATCGTCAGCGACTTGATGCTGACCCGTTCGCCTTGTAGCAAATCGCGCTGCAACGCGAGAGCACGGGCCGCAGTCAGCAGCTCGACCGAACTGCCGCCCGCGAGGAGCAGGACTTTGCCGTAGGGATCGGAGGGGTTCGTCATCATGGCAATCACTGAGCCCGTGCTGCCCGAAAGTTGCAAGGCAGGCGGAAGCGCGGAAGCATTCTCGCTGAACACGATGACGTTGCCTGCTGGAATAGTGCCGATGGTGACGGGAAAGCGAACAGGATGCGTTGCCGCAAAAATACCGAACCACGAAGCAACGATGCCCGCCGCCTGGAGCGCCTGCGGCGAAGGCTGGCTGAGAAAGACAATAGGGACGGTAGGATGAAGATCGACCTGCGCGTCATAGAACGGAAGCGGCAGCAGTCGAAGATCGTTCTGGAGCGGCTGTAGAGCACCGGCGAACTCGATGGAGGAAGCTGCATCAATATGGCTCCAGAGCGTCGAGTTGGCAGGGTCTTCGCAGTTCGCCTTGTAGTGGCCGACGAACTCGAAGGTGAGATCGTTATCGCGCGAGAGAAGCTCCGCAGGCAGCGTAACCGCAGCTTCAAGCAGCGGGCTCGCCTCCGTGCGAAGTGCATCTGCCGCGCTGTCGCCCGTTGGGCTTTCGAGCGGAACATCCACACGCTGCTCAGTCACAACAGGCGCTGGCGCAACGGTAAGCGTCGTCACCAGCGTTCCGTTCAGGCTGATATTGAGGTGGCTGACCGTAGGGACAAGACCCGGCGAGAAGTGATAGTGCAGCTTCAGCGTCGCTGTCTTGACCATCTGCGTCGGAGGCAGTGAGAAGTGAACGATGCGGTGCGCGTCCGTGCCGCGAAGCACCATCGCGCCAGCCACGCCGAGATCGGCGAACGAAACCGTGCGGTCGAACGTGCCCGGAGAAGGATTCATTGATGATGCGGTTGGCATCTGCTCAGACGCGGGCGTGGCCTGCGCTCGCAACGCTCCAGTTGCCAACGCTCCAATCAGGAGCAGCGGAACGATGTTCGCAGCGAGACCAGGTTTGGGAGTTCTGGAAAAGAGAGCGCCAACCGTCTGCGTAAGGCCTCGAAGCGAGAGCCGGACAATGCACGAGAGGCTCTTGAGCGGGCGGTCGGACTCACGCGACTCTCCCCAGCCGAGCCAGGTGTCGGCGCGGGAGTAAAGCGCAAGCGTAAGCGCCTCTTCCTCCCGCAGGCCGAGCGGAGCAAACTTCGCGCGCAGAAGATCGCCATCGACGCCGACGATGGTCGCGGGAAACTCCGCGCTTCCACTGAGCACCGGCAGCGTAATTCGAATCTCATTGCCGGAAGACGCCTTGAACTTGTGTTCCATGCGGACCATGACGCCGCCCATCGACAGATCGGACGTGACGCCGTGAACGGAGCTGCCGTTCGGAAGCCTGACCTCGGCCGGAAGATTCACGGCAATGCGAACGCTCTTGCGCTGCTGGCGGCTCTCCCACGCGACAGCCGTAGCCACGCCCAGAAGGATGATATTGAAGCACGCCCAGAGAAGGTTCATCACAATGGTGCCCGGATGATGGCCGTCGTACATGCCGGCAAGCAAGGTCAGCGTCCAGTGTCCGCTTGACGCCGGAAACTGCCAGAAGCGCGGAACGGCGCAGAGAATGCCGACCGCGTTGAAGGCAAGCAGCAGCAGGAATGGCGCTGCGATGCGCGCGTCGAAGAAGCGGCGCGGGATGGTTCCGCCCTTGACCGTAACGTTGAAGCGTCCGAGCTTTGGACTGATAAGCGTGAACAACGTGGGCAGCAGAAGGTAGGGTGCAAGCACCGTCTCGTAGACCTCGTTCCAGAACGAGTGCCGGTGCTGACCCTGAATGCGAGAGTTGGTCAGGTTGGAAAGAACAAGGTGCGGAAGCGCATACGCGAGAATCGCGGCCCAATAGCCGGGGATATTGATGTGTCCGAAGATCAGGTAGATGAGTGGAGCGGTGAGGAAGACGAGTCGCGGCAGCGCGTAGAGAAAGTGCGACATCGCGTTGAAGTAGCAGAGGCGCTGCGCGGTGGTGAGGCCGGGCGAGAAGAACGGGTTGTCCGTGCGGAGTACCTGAACCATACCGCGCGCCCAGCGAATGCGCTGGCGAACATGACCGCTGAGCCGCTCAGGAGCCAGGCCCGCGGCCTGCGGAATGTTGATGTAGGCGCTGTTCCAGCCGCGCATCTGCATCCGCAGCGAGGTGTGCGCGTCTTCGGTTACGGTCTCGACTGCCATCCCGCCCACCTGGTCGAGCGCCGTGCGACGAATGACGGCACACGATCCGCAAAAGAAGGCCGCATTCCAGAAGTCGTTGCCGTTCTGCACCACGCCGTAAAAAAGTTCGCCTTCGTTGGGCACGGTGCGGAACTGTCCGAGGTTGCGCTCGAAGGGATCCGGCGAATAGTAGTGCTGCGGCGTTTGCAGCATTCCGAGCTTTTCGTCACGCAGGAACCAGCCCATCGAAAGTTGCAGGAAGCTTCGCGTCGGAATGTGGTCGCAGTCGAAGATGGCGACGAAGGGCGAGTCGATGCGGGCGAGCGCGCGGTTGATGTTGCCCGCCTTGGCGTGTAGATTGTCATCGCGCGTCATGTAGCCGATGCCGGTCTCTTCGGCGAATTTGCGAAACTCGTCGCGGCGTCCGTCATCGAGAAGGTAGATGTTGAGCTTGCCGATGGGCCAGTCGATGTTCATCGCGGCCAGCGCCGTCTGCCGGACAACGCTGAGCGGCTCGTTATACGTGGTGATGAGCAGATCAACAGCAGGCCACTGAGCCGGATCGTCCGGCAGCGGCGCGGGCGTTCGGCGCAGAGGCCAGAGAGTTTGAAAGTAGCCGAGCACCAGGACGGAGGCCGCGTAAGTCTCGGCAGCGAGCAGCAGGCAGACGAAGAAGGCGTCGAGTCCGTTCCAGTTGGAGCCGGGATCACGGAAAAAACCGACCGTGGTGGCGAGTCTCCAGAGGCCGTAGCGGAAGGTGGAGAAGACGGAGACCAGCATCAGGGTCAGCGTAATGAGCGACGAGTTTGAGCTGCGGTCCAGCCAGATGACAAACAGAACCGAGAGCAGGCCGAGAACGGTCTGCTGCGGCCAGGTGAGCGGAAGCGTGGCTGCAAAGCAGAGCAGCGCGATGCTCGACACGCAGACAAGAAAGCGCAGAGTTTTGAAACCAAATCCGCCGCCTGACTCAAACCTTCTCCATTGAGGAGAGTCGGTCATCGCTCGCTCCAGCGAACGTTGCGGAAGCCGGCGGTCGCGGGCGCGGCGATGGTGCGCAGCCAGGTGGCAAGGTTCATGTAGTCCTCGGCAACCGGGGTGTCGGGCGCGTAATCGACCACGGTCATGCCTTCGGCAAGCGCCTCGCTGACGGCCGGGGCGCGGCGGATGACGAAGGGCAGCAGGCGGTCTCCAAGCTGGCGTCGAAGGACCTCGCGCACGTCGAGGTGAAGCGGCAGTGAGGTGTCGAACTGGTTGAGCACGAAGTAGGGCTGCAGCGGGCGTCCATCGTAGCCGGTGATGCCGTGGAAGTATCGCTCGACAGCCTGAAGGCTGATGATCGAGTTCATGTCCGGGGCCAGCGGCACCAGGATGGTCGGCTCCATGCGCGCGAGGCGGCGGACGAGCCAGCCGGAGTTGGCGGTGAGATCGAGCAGGATGCGGTGCGTGCCTCGGCTGTTGGTGACGATCTCATCGGCCAGTTGCTGCTGCGCGGCCTCGTCGCTTCCCTTCTGCTCGACGTCGTGGCTGACGAGGTAGATGGGGGCGTCGGTGCTGCCGGAGGGCGGCGAGAAGGTGCGCACGGTGTCCGGGCGAAGCTCGCTGGCACCGAAGTAGAACGGCAGCAGGCCGTGCGAGGTGGTATCGGTCAGGAGCACCTTTTCGCCGAGCGACGAGAGCGCGCGTCCCACGGTGGCGACCATGCTCGTCTTGCCGACTCCGCCGGCGAGCGAGAAGATCGCGAGCACGGGGGTGCGGGTCTCTTTCTGGCGGACGGGCGCGGCCTCGGGCAGTTCCTGCCCCGGCTGCTCGAAGACGCCCTTGAGGGCAAACCAGCGGGAGGCGACCCGCTCGCGCGAGTGCTGGAGCGTTTCGGCTACGGAGGGCTGCGCCGGTGGAGGCGGCGACGGCTTGGGGCGAGGCGGCAGTTGCTGCTGCGGCGGCGCGTAGAGCCACGCGGGACCTGCGGGATCGGCAGCGTAGGGCGAGCGCGGTGGCGAGGCATAGGAGCTGTCGGGCTCGAAGGCCGCGCGGCGGATGGGCTCTTTGAGCGGAGTGGCTTCCTTGTACTCGAAGTCGTCCTGCGCACGGCGTCCCCGCGGAGGCGCTGAGGGCTGTTCGGGCAGCTCGGAGTCCGGTGGGACGCGGCCGGCGTCGAACATCTGACGTCGTGTGGGCGTCGCGGCTGTCTGCTGAGCGAGCAGATCGTCGCGGCGGGCGGCAAAACCGGGATCGGCGGTCACGGGCGGATCCGGACGGACTGGGCGACGCTGGCCTGCGGGTGCGGGCGGCTCCTTGTAGATGACGGCGGAGGGCCGCTCCGCGTAGAAGGTTTCGGATGCAAGATGCGCTGCGGGTTGTGAACGCCGGTCGCGCTCCGCGTGTACGCTGGCATCTCCAACACCTGTCACATCGTCTGATCCGCGGTAGATCTCGCGCACTCCGGAGGCGTCTTCCGGGTGGTAGCCCTGCGGGCGGCGCTGGGCGCGATACTCCTCGGGCGCGGCTTCGGGCGCGCGGTCGCTGGCGCGTCGAGAGCGGTTGGGGCGCACTTCTTCGAGCGAGGGCATGGGCTGGCGCGACTCGTGGCTGCGTATCTCGGCGTCGGCGTTGCGGCTTGCTTGCCGCTGGGCCGATTCATGCGCTTCGGCGATCTCGCGTTCTTCGCGGCGAGCTGCTTCAGCGGGAGCGACGGGGCTGATCAGAGGAGCGCGGCGGACTGGCGCATCGGCTGCCTCGGGCTCCGGCGCGGCTTGTTCAGGCAGATGCCCAGCGGCGCGCTGCTTGAGCTGCGCGCGGTACTCGCGGCGCGAGTCGGAGAAATCACGGTACTTGGTGCCGTGCAGATTGGCCCAGGAATAGAGGACGGCTACGTCTTCGGGGGCCTGTTCGCCGGTACCGCCTTCTGCTCTGTCTTCAATCTTGCCTGTGTCCTGCGAGTCCTTCATTTCAGGTCCTGTCCGTTCCGTTGCCGTGTGCTTTTCCGCGTGGATGCACCCTGGGCGGACACACGTCGAGACACCGCCGTGCAATAGCCTCAGGCTACTGTTGGCGTTATCTCAAGTCAATGAACCGGCGGTGCGACTTTCGTGTCACCGGCGTGCGACGGAGCAGGGAGAAAAGCAGAGAAATGCAGGAGATTGCCTGGTCTCGAACGAAGCGCCGAGCGTGAGGCAGATGGGCGTCTCAGCCGTCCTGCGGGGCGGGAAATGGACAGGCGATTGTGCTAACTTGGTAGTGTGGTTCGAGAGCGTAGCTCAGTTGGTAGAGCATCGCCCTTTTAAGGCGTTGGTCCTGGGTTCGAGCCCCAGCGCTCTCACCATCTTTCCCTCTTCGCAGGTACCCCTCCCCCCATATCTTAATTGCTAAAATCCTTCAAACAAAGGGGTTATGGGTAAAATACTTTGAACAAAGGGGTTATGGGTAAAGTGTTTTAAATAAATGGGTTATGGGTTGGATTTTTCCGGCCTTTGGGTGTGTGGTGGAGGACTCTCTACTTCTATTGTAGCGGGGTGAGGGAAACTCGACCGCCAGGT
>NZ_DASUBE010000148.1:0-21267 GCF_035763405.1 Edaphobacter sp. | reverse complement strand
GCACTCCCGCTGGCACCTACACCTATACCGTCACAGCCACCAGCGGAACCCTCAGCCACACCGAAACCGTCACCCTCATCGTGCAATAGGATCTGCCGAAACGAGCCAACACAACGTCATCTCGACCGAAGGCGGCGCTTTTTGCCGCCGCAGTGGAGAGACCCCCGTATTTCTTCCTTCGCCATAGCCGCAGATGCCACCCTTCACAACTTCATAACGAAGGCCGAGGGTCCACAAAACCCAACCCGCCGTCTGACTTGTCAACCCCACCTCACACGCAATCACCTCAAACCAAACACCTTCCCCGTGGCGGTCGAGTTTCCCCCACCTGCTATCCTTAAATCATGAAGCTCGGCCCCGGAAGCCAATCCGGGCCTTTCGCTTTGACCTTTGAATCGTGCAGATAGTCCGGACCTAAGTCCAATGTTTGAAGGACTTTGAGTATTTAATAGGGGGAGGGGGGGGTACCATGAGAAAAGCAATGCTCTCCGAGTCAGAAATCCTCTCCGCCCTCCGCGACTGTTACGACCCGGCCGTCCCCTGCAACGTCGTCGATCTCGGCCTCGTCCAGAGCGTCACCATCACCCCGGACCCCGAAGCTCCGGGCCGAGGAATCCCTGGCGTTCCCCAAAAGCACCGCGTCCGGATCGCCCTCATCCTCACCAATCCCACCGAAGAATCCGCCGCCCAACTCACCGCCCAGATCCAGAACCGCCTCGCCGGTCTCGAAGAGGTCAGCCAGACTACCGTCGCCATCCTCGACTCGCCCGTCTGGTCGCCGACCGAAATCACCCCCGCCGGCCGCCGCGCACTCGGCCTCGACGGCAACCCCACCCTGGTCCAGATACGCTGACGATGCCCACCCGCAAACGCCCCCACGACCTCCTCAAGGCCACCACGCAGCCCATCCACCCCTTCGACCACATCCACGGCACCGACACCAGTGGCCTCGTTCCCTCAGGTCATCTCGCCACCGGCCACGCCAACGACCGCCACATCACCGCCTACTACGCCGTCGCCCCCAGCATCCTCCGCACCCTCATCCAGCACTGGCGCGAGACCATCCCGACCCACCCCATCCACAGCTACACCTTCCTCGACATCGGCTGCGGCAAAGGCCGCGCTCTGTTCATCGCCAGCGAGCTGCCCTTCCGCAAAGTCACCGGCATCGAACTGAACCCAGCCATGGCCGCCGCCGCTGAGATCAATCTCCGCCACTGGAAGCGCGCCCACAAATCCGACCCCACCGCGCCGCACCTCGCTCCGATTGAAATCATCGAGCAGGACGCGCTCGAATATGATCTGCCAAACACTCCAACGCTCGTCTTCCTCTTCCACCCGTTTGAAGCGCCGGTGCTCAAAGCCCTTCTCCGTCGCATCGAGACGCAGTTCGCCAAACGTCCCGGCACACTCGACATTCTCTACGTCAACGACGAGTGCGGACACCTGCTTGAAGACCACCCGGCCTTCACCCGTCTCTTTCGCGGACCGGTCGCCATGTCACCCGAAGACCACGCCGCCGACCTCGAAGCCATCGCCCAGCAAAAAGAGTACGGTTCGACAGGCGACGAAGCCTGCGCCATCTATCGCTACACCGGCCGCGCGAAAAGCTGATGCTACTTCACCCGCACCTCGAACATGCGCTCATCGCCTCCCGCGTGTTCGATTGAAATCTCTCCGTCGGCGCGCGCCACGATGCTCGGAAACTTCTCGCCCCACTCCACCAGCACCAGCGCATCAGGCGATTCAGCCATCTCGTCCAGGCCCAACGTCAGCAGCTCCCGCTCCGTCTCCAGCCGATAGAGATCGAGATGATAGAGCCGCGTCGTCTGCCCCGCGTATTCATGCACGAGCGTGAATGTCGGGCTGGTCACGTCCGCAGCCTCAGCCGCTCCAAGCGCGGAGGCAATTCCTTTCACCAGCGTCGTCTTGCCCGCGCCCAGTTCGCCGCGCAGCACAATCAGCTTCGGCGCAGGCGCAAGCATCTCGGCCACGCGCTCGCCCATTGCCAGCGTGCCTGCCTCACTTCTTGTTTTGAAACGCTTGATCTTGCGAAACTCGCTCAAGCCCGATGCCCTCCGCCGCGCAGGCCGCAGATCCACACCAGCCCGTCTTCATCCGTCACTCTGTAACGAAATGCATCCGACAAGTGCCGGACCGTATCGCTTGCCAGCACCGTATGCTCATCCATCGCGCGTGCCGCAAAGTCTCCGGCGAGACCATGCAGATACACAGCCGTCTCCACAGCGCGCGCCACATCATCGGGAAACTGCGCCAGCATCGCCGCTACAATTCCCATCAGGATGTCACCGCTTCCGCCCTTGGCCATCGCCGGGTTGCCGGAGGTGTTCACAGCCACGCGCCCGTCCGGATGCGCAATCAGCGTCCTCCAGCCCTTCAAGACCAGTGTCAGATGGTGTTTGGTGGCGAACCTCTGCGCCAGTCCCACTCGGTCCGCCTCGACCTGCTGCACCGTCAGTCCCGTCAGCCGCGCCATCTCTCCTGGATGCGGCGTCAGCACCATCGCCCGCGCAGTTCCATCCAACAGGTCGGTCTTGCCTGCAAACGCAGTCAGCGCGTCCGCGTCAATCACAATCGGCTGCGTCGTCTTCTCCACCATCTGCCGCGCAAACGCCGGAGCGTCGCCTTCGGTAGAAAGTCCCGGCCCCAGCGCCACCACAGTAATCCGCTTCAGCAGCATGTCGAGCTTTGCACCGCGCAGGTCTTTGAACGAGACCGCACCCGATGGACCTTCGGCCAGCGGCACCGTCATCACCTCCGGGGCCACGCCCGCCACCGTGTTCAGGACGCCTGTAGGCACAGCGGCAGTCACAAGCCCGGCGCCGGTCCTGAGCGCGGCCACGGAAGCCATCGCCGGTGCTCCGGCCTTGCCATAGCTGCCGCCCACAACGAGCACGTGTCCAAACCGGCCCTTGTTTGCGTCCACCTCGCGCGGCTGCTCGACCAGAGTTTTCGCAGCGCCTGCCCAGCTTAGCTCCGTCGCGGACTCGACCGCCCGAGCAGGCGACCCAATCTCCGCAACTACAACCGGACCAGACGTAGTCCGCGTCAGGTGCCCGAAGACATGCGCCAGCTTCGGCGCGGTGAACGTGACCACCGCATCGGCTCGAAATGCGCTCTCCGCACTCAGAGCAGTCGAGTCGGCATCCCACCCCGAGGGAAGATCAACGGCCACAACAGGCGCTGCTTTCGCCTCCAGCAGCTCGCGCAGAGCAACGGCATCCCCCCGCAGAGGCGGCTTGAATCCCGTCCCCACAACGGCGTCGATCACAAGCTCGGCTCCATCCAGCACTCCGGCCAGACCGCTTTCGTCCGAGACTTCCACCAGCGACACCGAGCCTTTGCGCGTGTCCGCAACACCTGCGCCGACATGCGCACTCCATGCTCCGGAGCCCACCGTCTCCAACCGGGCCAACGCCGTCGCGGCCTCGCCCTTCACCTCGTTCACATGTCCCAACAGAGCGACGCGGACCGTCTTGCCCGCCTGCGCAAGCGCACGCGCGGCGACGAAGCCATCGCCGCCATTGTTGCCCTTTCCGCAAAAAACTGCCACGCGCCGTGCCCAGGGATACTCCCGCAGACAGAACCGCGCCACCGCTTCGCCAGCGCGTTCCATCAGCGTCTCAAGCGACACGCCAAAGTCCGCGGCAGTTCGCCGATCCGTCGCACCCATCTCTGCAGACGTCAGGATCTTCATCTGTTTCGTTTATGCCCTTCCATCTGGCCAACCAACGCAAGAAACTCTATAGTATCGCCTCACCTCGCGCAAAACCCAGCGACGAGCAAGGCCCTTCAGCCAAAGTAAACGGGCTGAGGAGGTAAGTCCTCAGCCCGTCATTTTTAGCAGAATGCAGTTAGCGATGGCCACCGCCATGCGAGCCGCCGCCGCCACCACCACCACCATGGAAGCCTCCGCCTCCACCGCCGCCACCGTGGAAGCCTCCTCCACCACCGCCACCACCATGGAAGCCTCCGCCGCCGCCGCCACCACCAAAGCTGCGCGGGGCGCTGAAGTTACCACGCGGGGCGCTATAGCTGTTCATGCGGGGCGCGCTTGAAAAGCTGCGAGGCGCTGAGCGCATACCGGGGTTGGAGAAGTGTGCCGAGTTACCGTAGCCGCTGCGAATCTGGTTATGCGGCATTGTGTTGTAGCCGCGGAACTGCGTATGCGCGGAGTCGCCGAAGTTGGCGCGGCCTTGGTTGAAGCTCTGCCCACGGTTGTTGGCAAAGCCCGAACGGTGCTCGAAGTTTGCGCCGCGATTGAAGTCAGAGCCGCGATTGAAGTTTGTACCGCGATTGAAGTTTGCACCCCGGTTGAACTCAGAGCCGCGATTGAAGTTCGAGCTGCCGCGGTTGAAGTTGCGCCCATTGATCGTGGAGCCTCTCCACGCCGTGCCATGGATGCTGGCGCGCGTGAAGCCTATGCCGCCGGGGCGTCCGTTATAGCCGTGATAGGGCCGGTTGTAAACGTTGCGAACGCCGCCCCAGTCGTGGAAGTTGTTGTAGCAGCGGTTGTAGAAGAAGCGTCCTCCGCCCCAGTAGCCGCCATAGTAGCCGACGCCGAAGTAGCCCCAGCCGTAGTTGATGTCGCCGTAGTAGCCGACATACGGACCCCAATAGCCCGCATTCCAGAAGTAGCCATACGGTCCCCAGCCCCAGTAGCCGGGTGTCCAGAGAGCGTTGACATAGGGCGGATAGACCCATGCGCCAGACACCCAGACATAACCGTCCGAGGTCCAGGCCCAGTAGCCCGGTGTCCATATATAGCCCGGGCCAGGTGCCGGCGGCTGCGCATAATCAGGAATAGCCGGAGGCGCAACCTGCGTCGTCGGGCTCTGCTGGTCGTAGTCCTGGTTCTGTGAGTACTGATCCTGCGAGTACTGATCGGGGTAGTTCTGATCCTGAGCATTCGCAACTACCGGCAGCGCAATGAGCGCGCCAGCCAGCGCCGTTGTTCCGATGGAGTAGGTGAGGAGGCGGGAAAACGTCATTCGGATACCTTCTTGTCCAGTCCTTCGTTTTACCGGGCAAGCCATGATTACACCCGGTCTTCGCGGACGGCAAGCATGAGTCCCGGCCCGGCAACTTGTTCGGATCCATCGCTCAGTTAATTAGACACAGTGCCGCCGGATTTGTTGCTCGAAAATGAATAGGGATTCAGCGGAAAAAATCAGGCCTTATGATCGAAAAAGGAAGGCTGAACGCACAACCCGAGGGCATGGGGCGGCGCTCAGCCTTGTTGCATAGAAAAAGAAGGTGTTAGGGATGGAGCATCGGCGGGTGCGCCAACGGCTCCAAGCCTGCAACTGTTGACTGTCCTTGCAGTTGGAGTGCCAACCGCAACTGCCTCAAAATCGACGTTTCCAGCCGAGAGGACGGCCATACATGCAAATACTTGCATGTAAATCGTCGGAGATGTTCTCACCCGTGCCGCTCAAGATGCATCTGCGCAGCCGGATCTCCGCGCACTGCTAGAGTGGAAAGATGTTTGTGCCAGGTCATTTTCTATTTGCTCCGTCGCAACGCATCCACTTCATCGGGATCGGCGGCATTGGGATGAGCGGGATTGCGGAGATCCTGCTGACGATGGGATATGCAGTCTCGGGCAGCGACCTGAAGCGGTCGCCGGTGACGGAGCGGCTGGTCGGTATGGGCGCGCGCGTCTTCGAGGGGCACGCGGCGTCGAATGCCTCGGCCAGCGACGTGGTCGTGACCAGCTCGGCGGTCAGCGCAACCAATCCGGAGGTGCTCGAAGCCAAGGCGCGCAAAATTCCGGTGATCCAGCGGGCAGAGATGCTGGCCGAGTTGATGCGGCTGAAATACGGCATCGCCGTTGCGGGGATGCATGGCAAGACGACCACGACCTCGATGATTGCGGCCGTACTGGGTGGCGGCGGGCTTGACCCGACCGTGGTCGTAGGCGGGCGTGTGGATGCGATGGGGTCGAATGCGCGGCTGGGCAACTCGCAGTATCTGGTGGCCGAGGCCGATGAGAGCGATCGCAGCTTCCTGAAGCTGTCGCCCGTGCTGGCCGTCGTCACCAATCTGGACCGCGAGCACATGGACTGCTACAGCGACATGGAGGATGTCGAAGACGCGTTTGTGGAGTTCATGGATCGCGTGCCGTTCTATGGCGCGACGACCGCCTGCCTGGACAACACCCTGCTGCGCGAGGTGCTGCCGCTGGTCCGGCGCAAGGTCTATACCTACGGCGAACACGCGGATGCGGACTTCCGCCTCGAAGTCCTGCCGAAGCAGGAGGGATGCCACTCGACCTTCGAGGTGAACTACAAGGGGCTTGCGCTCGGGCAGTTCCGGCTGCACGTTCCGGGTCGGCACAATGTGCTGAACGCCACGGCTGCGGTTGCGGTGGGCGTGCAGTTAGGCGTCGCTCCGGAGCAGATCGGGGCGGGGCTGGAATCATTTCGCGGCGTGGACCGGCGGTTTCAGGTGAAGGGCGAGGTGCGCGGCGTGACTGTGGTGGACGACTACGGACACCATCCCACCGAGATCATCGCCACGCTCAAGGCGGCGCGGGAGTGCGGCTACAAGCGCGTGCTTGTGCTCTTCCAGCCGCATCGCTATACGCGCACGCGCGACCTGATGACGGAGTTCGCCGGAGCGTTCGGCGACGCGGACCGCGTGGAGATGCTCGACATCTATGCGGCGAGCGAGGAACCGATCGAGGGTGTCACTGCCAAATCGCTGGTGAATGTCATCAACAGCCCTGCGGTTCGCTATGCAGGGTCCGTGGCGGTCGGGGTCGAGGCGCTGGCGCGTGAGGCACGGGCAGGCGATGTGATTCTGACCATGGGCGCAGGCAGCGTCTCACAGGCGAGCGCCTTGCTGTTGGAGGCTTTAGGAACGAAAGGGTGAGTTCCTGAAAGGGTACGTGGAGAAGAAGTTGGGCCAGGACTCGATGCAGGCGGGTTATAGTCAGGATGGCGATTCTCGCGGCCTTGCTCGGGCTTGCGAAAAAGCGACGAAGTTTCGAAGCGCGGTGCAGCGGTGCTGGAAGCGCCGGAGCGAGAGTATGCTCCGGAGTTTGCCGCGCCCAGGCGGGCGTCTGTGACGCCGAAGCGGAAGCTGCGCGGCGACTTCACCGAAGACTTTGCCAACGACCTCGCGGATGAGGACGACGACCTGCCCGCCCCGCGGCGGCGTGGCAGCGTGCGGCTGCGGTTTCGCGTCGGGATGCCGAAGAGCCGCTGGGGCAAGGTTGCCATCGGACTCGCGGTGCTCGTGATGCTGGGCGCCTGCGCCGGGGCGGCGATGCTGGTGCGCAACTGGTTGATGCACGATGCGCGGTTCGTGGTTCCGTCGGCTTCGGCAATCGAGTTTACAGGCAACGTTCACACCACGCGCGACGATCTACTGAACGTCTTCGGCGATGACATCGAGCGAAACATCTTCTATGTTCCGCTGGCCCAGCGGCGTGCCGAGGTGGAGCAGTTGCCGTGGGTGGCCCACGCGACCGTGATGCGTCTGCTGCCGAATCATCTGCGCGTCTCCGTCGTCGAGCGGACGCCGGTGGCGTTTGTGCGCCAGGGCAGCCGCATCGGGCTGGTAGATGCGAACGGTGTTCTGCTGACGATGCCTCCGGGTGCGCAGGGCGATGCGCATTACTCGTTCCCGGTGGTGAGCGGCATCGTGGCATCGGATCCGCTTTCGACGCGCGCGGCGCGGATGCAGATCTTCGAGCGGTTCTCCGGCGCACTGGACAGCGCGGACAAGGGACTGGCCGGGATCAGCCAGGTGGACCTCTCGGACCCGGAGGATGTGCGCGCGCTTATCTCAACCGACTCGTCAGACATTCTGGTTCACTTCGGCGCGGACAAATTTCTGGAACGGTATCAGAAGTTTGAGGAGCACCTGCCGGAATGGCGAACGCTCTATCCGAAGCTGGCTTCGGTGGACATGCGGTACGAGACGCAGGCTGTGCTCGACATGCAGCCCGGCGCGGCCCAGCCGCAGAGTGCTGCGCCTGCCGCCGCTCCCGTTGCTCCGACTGTCACTCATCCTGCGGTGAAGGCGGCGGCTCATCCCGCCACCAAAGCTTCGGCGAAGCATCCTGCGGTGAAGCACGCTCCGGCAAAGAAGAGCAGGGCCAGGGCGGTGGTGAAGGCGAAGCATCATGCAGTGAAGCGTCATTCCGGCGCGGCAAACTATCATTCTTCTCAGGCGGTCCATCGATGAACCAGAAGCAGGACACTCTGATTACCGTGCTGGATGCGGGGAGCACCAAGAGCGTGGTGCTGGTGGCCGAGGTGCAGGACGGCGTGCTGCGCTACCGGGGGCACGGCATCGAGCAATCGCAGGGGATGCGCAAGGGCGTGATTGCGAACCTGGACCAGGCTGCCGAGGCGATCAACCGTTCGGCGCTGGCGGCAGAACGCTCGGCGAAGGCTTGCATCGAGACGGCAGTGGTGGCCGTGGGCGGGACGCACGTGCGCGGCGTGAACTCGCGTGGCGGCATCAGCCTGGGCAGTCGGATGCGCGAGATTACGCGCGAAGAGGTGAAGGCCGCGGTGGACCGCGCGCGCAGCGTCGCGCTGCCTCCCGACCGCGAGGTGCTGCATCTGCTGCCGCAGGAGTTCATTCTCGATGACCAGGCGGGCATTCAGGACCCGATCGGCATGGTTGGGAACAAGCTGGAGGTGAACCTGCATCTTTCGACCTGCTCGGGCGGTGTGACGCAGAGCGTGGTCACGTGCGCGAACCGCGCGGGGCTCGAAGTGCAGGACGTTGTCTTCGAGGGCATCGCTTCGGCGGAGGCTGTGCTGAGCGCCGACGAGCGCGAGCTGGGCGTCTGCATGGCGGACATCGGTTCGAGCACGACGGAGATTGTGGTGCTGTTTGAAGGCTCGATCGCTCACACGGCCGTGCTGCCTATCGGTGGCGACCACTTTACGAACGACCTCGCCGTGGGTCTGCACGTGACGGTGGAGGAAGCTGAGTATCTGAAGAAGACTTACGGGCACTGCGTGGTGACGGCGGTGCCGCAGTTGAACGAGATTGAAGTCGGCGGCGATCTGGCCATCTCGGGCGGGCAGCCGGCGCGGATGGTCAGGCAACGGTTCCTGGCCGAGATTCTGGAGCCTCGGGCGCGGGAGCTGTTCACCATGCTGCGGGACAACCTGCGCAGTGGCGGCGTGTTGGAGGCGCTGGGCGCGGGATGCGTCTTCACCGGCGGCGGGGCAAATATGTCGGGCCTGCTGGACAACGCGGAGAGCCTGCTGCGGGTTCCGGCCCGGATCGGCTACCCGGTGCCGCTCTCGCGGATGCCGGAGGAGCTGGCGAGGCCGGAGATGGCGGCTGCCATCGGAACGCTGCTCTATACGCATCGGACCGAGGTGCGCCGGGCGAGCGAGGAGCAAGGGCTGCGGGCGAAGCTGAAGTCGATCTTTGCCGGGAGTTTTTAGGTCGGCTGGGAGGGGTACCCCCCTCCCCCCATTAAGTACTCAAAATACTTCAAACATTGGACTTAGGTCCGGACTATCTGCGCGATTCGGGGGGCTAACCGGGAGGCGCTGAGCCTATGTTCGGGCCTTCAGAGACAGGATGAGGACGGCTGGATTGATAGGGCGGGCCTTCAGAGGGTGATGAAAAAGTGTCTCGCCGGGAAGAAAGCGTACCTCAGCGGCTAAAGCCGCGTTGATTTTGCAGCGTTAGCGGCACGGCTGAAGCCGTGCCCTTAAGCAAAACTGACTTTTTCAGCACCCTCTTCAGCCCTTTGGGTTTTGCGTCGTTTCGATACCTGGGGTGGTATAGGACGCGCCTTTGGCGCTGATTGGCGGTGTTCTGCCAACGCCGACTCTCTCAAAGCGACTATGCGGAAGCTGGCCGGATCATCATCAGCCAGAATCTGCTCCGGTCTTCAGCCTTCCTGAGTCTTCAGCCTTCCTGATTTAAGGATAGCAGGCGGAGGAAACTCAACCGCCACGGGGAAGGTGTTTCGTTTGAAGCGATTGCGTGTGAGGAGGGATTGACAGGCAAGAGTGGCGGGTTGGGCTTTGTGGATGGGGTACCAGCATCCAGAGCCGGTCCGGTCTTACTTCACTTCCGCCAAACTCGCGTGGCGGAACATCAGGCCTGACGCGAGGAACAACGTCACGTAGACACCGTGCCCGATGGCCATTCTTCGCGCCATGTCGGGCGGCGCGCCCGAAGGCAGGATCACGGCAATCAGAGCAAGCGTCGCCGCCATCACGAACAACGTGCGAGCCAGCCCTCGCGCCTCCAACCGCGCCAGCAAGGCCCCAACGACTCCCACCGCGAGCACGCTGTAGTACACCAGGTTCTCGGGATGTCCCGAGTCCGCGACCTGGACCATGTTGGACCAGCCCAGGGCGAACCCGGCCACCAGCGCCACAGCAACGGCCGCCTTGTACGACCACGCGCCCATCTTTCTTGCGATGAGCGCATACGCCATCCCCGTCGCGAAGAACAGGACATACACGAACACGAAAGCTCGTGCGGGCCAGTTCCATCCCTCCACCACCCGCGATGCCACGAGCGGCACCATCAACACAGCCAGCGCCCCCAGCGCGACACGCAGCATCGTTTTTCCAAGTTGCGACATACGAGTTGTGTTCTCCCTAAGGATTCCTACCGACGTCTCGACGAAGATGCAGAGCGCAAGCCAGAACAGTGGCCGCCCAGCGTTCCTGCGCTCCCGGCACAGGTCGTGAAAGGTCTGCGACATTCCCTCGCCGAACCGCTCACGGAAAGGCTGCGGATACAGCCGCAGCAGCATCGCATACCAGGTCCGGCAGCGCCGGTCCGCGAGGTTAGTGGCCATGCGCCAAATGTCCTTCCGCCGCGGCGAGCACACCGCGATAGCGACGCAGTTCCGCTTCGAGCGCCGCCCGTCCCCCGTCTGTGAGTTCGTAATAGATCCGCCGCTCGTCATCCATCTCAGGATCGACCCGTTTATCGCTTTCCCGGATCAGCCCGGCCTCCATCATCCGACCGATCGAGCCATAGAGCGTCCCCGGGCCCATCTTCGCCGTGCCCTCGGAGTCCGCTTGCACCTGCTTCATGATCCCGTATCCGTGCCGCTCTCCCGTCGAAAGCGCCAGCAGGATGTGCAGCACAGCGGGGGTCAGGGGTGCGTGCGCGGTGTTCTTCTTCGCCATGCCTGGAACATATATCCGTTACGGATATATGTCAAGCCCTACTGAGTGGTGGGCGGGTTGGGCTTTGTGGGTTCCCACCCTTTGTTATGAAGTTGCGAAGGGTGGCATCTATGGCTACGGCGAAGGAAGAAATACGGGGATCTCTCCACTGCGGCGGCAAAAAGCGCCGCCTTCGGTCGAGATGACGTGTGTTTAGGGGCGAGCAAAGCGCCGCCTTCGGTCGAGATGACGTGTGTTTAGGGGCGAGCAAAGGGGCGCCTTCGGTCGAGATGACGTGGTGAAGCGGTTTGGTCGTGACCCCGCCCTTCGCGGTGAAACTGCGAAGGATGTGCGCCCGGAGGTTGGTGTTGGTACAGGCGCAATGCGGGGATTCTTCCCATTCGACTTCGCTCAGGGCAGGCTGCTGCGCTCAGAATGACGTGCCAAATGGAGTGCAGCATTCACCGCTGGTACTGTTTGTCGGTGACGTGCTCCAGCCATTCGACAGCTTTGCCGTTGAGTCGCTCCTGAATCGCGATGTGGGTCATGGCTGTGGTGGGGGTGGCTCCGTGCCAGTGTTTTTCGCCGGGGGCGAACCAGACGACGTCGCCGGGATGGATCTCTTCGACCGGGCCGCCTTCGCGCTGGGCCCATCCGCAGCCGGAGATGACGATCAGGGTTTGGCCGAGTGGATGGGTGTGCCAGGCGGTGCGGGCTCCGGGCTCGAAGGTGACGCTGGCTCCGGCGACGAGTGCAGGGTCGGGCGCCTGAAAGAGCGGGTCGATGCGGACGGCGCCGGTGAACCAGTCGGATGGGCCTTTGGCTGAGGGCTCGGTGCCGATACGTTTGATTTCCATGGCGGCATTGTAATGGTTTGGGTGTGAGGTGATTCTTTGTGGCGCGGGCCGATGTGAAACGCAGATCCCCTTCGGAGATGAAAACAAAAGTGGGGACTGCTTTACGACCGGAGACATACCGCTAGTGTTTGCGTTCGACGAGGTATTGGGCGAGGGACTTGAGCGGCGCGGCTTTTTCGCCGAAGGGGGCGAGGGCGGTGAAGGCGTCGGCGATGAGTTCTTCGGCGTCTTTGAGGGAGCGGTCGATGCCATAGACGGCGGGCCAGGTGGCTTTGACGCTGGCGGTGTCTTTACCTGCGGTCTTACCGAGTTCCTCGGAGCTTTGCGTCATGTCGAGCACGTCATCGACGATCTGGAAGGCGAGGCCGGCTTTTTCGCCGAAGGTGCGGAGGCGTTGGACCGAGGTCTCAGAATCGAGAGCTCGGGCACCGGGATTTGTGGCGAGACCATACAAGCCGCCGGAGACGATGCTGGTGGTGATGAGTGCGCCGGTTTTGGCGCGGTGGATGGATTCGACCAGCTCGGCTGTGGGCTGCTTGCCTTCGGATTCGATGTCGACGACCTGGCCGCCGATCATGCCGGGAGGCAGCGGGCTATGGGGGCCGACGCCGGTGCCGACGGCGAGCGAGACTTCGCGCAGGATGGCTACCGTGGTGGCGGGCGGCGAGGGGAGTTGGGCGAGGGTCTGGAAGGCGAGGGTCTGGAGCGCATCGCCGGCGAGGATGGCGATGGCTTCGCCGAAGGCGATGTGGCAGGTGGGCTTGCCGCGGCGGAGGTCGTCGTTGTCGAGCGCGGGGAGGTCGTCGTGGATGAGGGAGTAGGTGTGGAGCATCTCGATGGCCGCGCCGAGGTCGGCTGCGCCTGCGGGGATGTCTCCGGTGCCCGCGACCATGCGGGCCGCCTCCATGGCGAGGATGGGGCGGAGGCGTTTGCCGCCGGCGAAGACGGAGTGGCGCATGGCCCGGTGGATGGAGTGCGGGAGCGTGTCGGGCGAAGGCAGAAGGCGTTCGAGGGCCTGGTCGGTGGCTTCGGCGCCGGAGCGGAGCAGGTTTTGTACGGTGGGATGCATCTGATGTTGATGATAAATGGTGAGGAGATGGTGCGGGAACCGGTAGGCATTGGCGGTGCTGGGGGAGAAATGCGGGGGTCTCTCCACTGCGGCGGCAAAAAGCGCCGCCTGCGGTCGAGATGACGTAGTGTGGTGGCGTGCCAAAAGCGCCGCCTTCAGGTGGGTGCAGATTTGTTCTACTGAGAGCGAACGGAAGGAGCGGGTGGCGGAGGTTCGGATGGAGATGGGAGCAATGCCGACGGGCGGCGGTCTTCATGCGGTGGAGGCGGTGATACTGCTGCTGCTGGTGCTGGTGGCGGCGTTTGCCGTGATGGCGCGCAGGCTGAAGGTGCCGTATCCGATTGTGCTGGTGCTGGCAGGGCTCGTGATCAGCTTCTTTCCGCACATTCCGCGGATTCCGCTGGATCCGGATGTGGTGTTTGTGATCTTTCTGCCGCCGTTGCTGTATGCGGCGGCGTGGACGATGTCGTGGCGGGAGTTTCGACGGAATGCGGTGGCGATTGGGCTGCTGGCGTTTGGGCTGGTGGGCTTTACGGTGCTGGGCGTGGCGGAGTTCTCGGACCGCTTCATTACGGCGCTGGATTGGAAGGCGGGATTTCTGCTTGGCGCTGTGGTTGCGACGACGGATGCGATTGCCGCAACGTCGATTGCGACGAAGGTTGGGTTGCCAAGGCGGATTGTGGATGTTCTGGAAGGCGAGAGCCTGCTGAACGATGCGACCGGACTGCTGGCGCTGGAGATCGGCATCGCCATTATTGCGCGCGGTGACATGCCTACGCTGGGCGCGGGGCTTGTGCGGCTGGCATATCTGGTGGTGGGCGGGTTGGGGATTGGGGTGCTGATTGGCGCGGTGGTGGGCTGGCTGGAACAGTTTATCGACGATGGGCCGGTTGAGGTGGTGGTGAGCCTGGTGGTGCCGTATGCGGCGTATCTGGCGGGTGAAAAGGCGCGGGCTTCGGGCGTGCTGGCGGTGGTGGCGTGCGGGATTTATCTGAGCCGGAAGAGTGTGTCGCTGTTTTCGCCTGCGGTGCGACTACAGGTGACTGGCTTGTGGGATGCGCTGAACTTCATTCTGAACGGGCTGGTGTTTGTGCTGATCGGGTTGCAACTGCCGTATGTGCTGGCGGGGATTCATGGGCGGTACAGCACGGGAACGCTGGTGTTGTATGGCGTGGTCTTCAGCGTGGTGCTGATTGCGCTGCGGATGGTGTGGGTGTATCCGGCGCTGCGCGTGGCCGGGTGGGTGGAGCGGCGGTGGATGGGGCATCGGGAAGAACCGCTGCGGGGACGCGAGAAGTTTGTGGTGGGGTGGACGGGGATGCGCGGCGTGATTGCGCTGGCGGCGGCTTTCTCGGTGCCGGCGGTGCTGGGGAATGGGCAGCCGTTTGGCGCGCGGAACCTGATTGTGTTTCTGGCGTTCTGCGTGATTCTGGTGACGCTGGTGCTGCAGGGGTTGACGCTGCCTGCGCTGATCCGCGTGCTGGGGCTGGGTGGGACGGGAGGCCCGAATGCGGAAGAGGCGGCGGCGCGGAGGGTGGTGCTGGAGTCGGCGATGATGCACCTGGAGGCTGCTCGCGCGAAGGATGGGTTGGAGATGGAGCATGTGTATGACGACCTGATGCATCGCTACCGGCATCGCCTGGCTGCGGTGGGTGGCGGCGAGGATGATGGCTCGGATGGCCTGGGGCGGGAGACCTACGCGCGCCTGCGGACGATTTCGGCGGGCGCGCTACAGGCGGAGCGGCGGACGCTGATTGCGCTGCGCGACGAGGGCAGGATTGGCGATGATACGCTGCGGAAGATCGAGCGCGAGATTGACCTGGCGGCGACACGGTACGAAGGGCAGCTTGACAGGTAGGGAAGGCCGGGTATGCTAAGAGATTCGCGCACGTGCTCAAGTGCGCTTCGAGCGAGGGCTGACGACTTTGGATTGCAGGATTTTTTATCACGATAAGTGTTTTGATGGGGCGTGTTCGGCGGCGGTGTTTGCGCGGTTCCATCGGGAGTGCGTAAAGACGGCGAGCGGCTATTCGTATCACGGGTTGGTGCATCGGGCAGGCGCGCTGTTTGACGAGGGCGCGTTTGGCGATACCAGTCGCGGGGGCGAGAATGCGATTGTGGACTTCAAGTACTCGGCTTCACCGAAGGTGACGTGGTGGTTCGATCATCATCAGAGCGCGTTTTTGACGGCGGCGGATGAGGCGGATTTTCGGCGTGGGCAGGCGGATGGTTCGACTGCGATGCGGAAGTTTTTTGACCCGAACTACGTCTCGTGTACGAGCTTGATTGCGGATGTGGGCGCGGCGAAGTTTGGTTTCGACGTGAAGCCGCTGGCAGAGTTGGTGAAGTGGGCCGACATCGTGGATGGGGCGCGGTATGAGAGCGCGAAGGCGGCCGTCGAGATGGCCGCTCCGGCGATGAAGCTGACGATGGTGATTGAGAGCGCGGCTGACCATGGGCTGGTGCCACGGCTGATTCCGCTGCTGACGGAGATGAGTTTCGAGGATGTGCTGGAGCAGCCTTTTGTTGCGGAGCTGCTGGGGCCGCTGATGGAGCGGCACTGGGCGGCACTCGAATTGATTCGCGCGCGCGCGGCGCTCGATGGCGGCGTGATTACGTTCGACATTACGGACCAGCCGACCGAGGGGTACAACAAATTTATCCCGTACTATTTGTTTCCGGACGGCGTGTATAACGTGGGGTTGAGCAAGTCATCGTTCAGGACGAAGGTGGCGGTGGGGACGAATCCGTGGACGAAAGTGCCTGCTGCGAAATTGGTGAATCTGGCGCAGATTTGCGAGCGGTATGGCGGTGGCGGGCACGCGCGTGTGGGGGCAATCAGCTTTCCGCCGGACCGGGAGGATGAGGCGCGGAAGGCGGCGGCGGAGATTGCAGCGGAGTTGAGAGGTAGCGAGTCGGCCGGTTAGCGGCCTGTCGGAGAATGGCCTGTATTGGCGGGTTGAGGAAAATACAGGGGTCTCTCCGCTACGCCGGCAAAAGGCGCCGCCTTTGGTCGAGATGACATGCTGTTGGGCGATGCGACTGAAGTCGAGCTTTCAGCCGAACTTGTGGCTCTCAGGGTTTGACTTTGTTGAAGAAGCTGAGTTTGGTGATGTCGTTGAAGATGACGAAGGCGAAGAAGGCCAGCAGGCAGACGAAGGCGACCTGGTAGACGCGCTCTTTGAACTGCTGGTTGACGTCGCGGCGCATGATCGACTCGATGACGAGGAAGGTGATCATGCCGCCGTCGAGGATGGGGATGGGCAGCAGGTTGAAGATGCCGAGGTTGAGCGAGATGTAGGCCATCAGGCCGATGAGCGGCATCCAGCCGGGCATCTCGGCGGCCTGGTGAATCTGCTGGCCGATGCCGATGGGGCTCGACAGGCTCTTGACCGAGACCTGGCGGGTGAAGAGGCGCTTGATGACCTCGACAATGAGGTAGGAGCCCTTCTTGTTGAACTTCCACGAGGCGGCGACTGCTTTGTCGAAGGGTAGCTTTTCGACCTTGACCGGCGGCGGAATGTAGCTGAAGCCGAGGCGGTACTCTTTGGAGCCGTCGCCTGCGTCGGCCATCTTCGGCGTGATGGGGATCTCGAGGGTCTGGACGGCCTTGTTGGGTTCGGTGCGCAGGACGGTGAGTGTGGCGGGCTTTCCGGCCTCGTCCTGCAGATAGGCAAGAATCGCCGGGACCGAGTGCAGGTGGAGGCCGTCGATGGCGGTGATCTTGTCGCCGGATTTGAGGCCTGCGTGGACGGCGGGCATGTCGGACTCAAGCGTGTCCACCTGGACGGGCGTGGTCTGCATGATGGGGATGAGACCGAGGGTGTCGAGGGAGAAGTTGTCGGGGCCGTTCTTGTCCTCGACGAAGAGTTTGGTGTCGATGCGCTTGCCGTCGTGGATGTACGAGAAGGCGATGTTCTGGTTCAGGTTGAGCATGGAGCGGACGGCAACCTGGTCCCAGGTGGGGTTTTCGATGGTGTCGTAGTGGACGATGAGGTCGCCGCTCTCGATGCCGGTGTGGGCCACCTGGGTGTTGGCGGGGACGTAGTCGGTCTGGGCGGGCGCGCTGAGGTACTGCTGGACCTCGTTGTGCATCATGCCGACGCCGATCATGAGGGCGAAGGCGAGCAGGAAGTTGGCGACGGGGCCGGCGAAGGCGACGAGCATGCGCTGCCAGCGCGGATGGGCGCTGAAGTTGCCGGGGTCGTCTGTGGCGGTGGTGTCCTGGTGGAGGTCGGTGCCGGAGCCGGCGAGTTCGCCGGCCATCTTGACGTAGCCGCCGAGGGGGACGGCGGCGATCTGGTACTCGGTGTCGCCGCGCTTGAAGCCGATGATCCGTTTGCCGAAGCCGATGGAGAAGACTTCGACGCGAATGCCGCAGAGTTTGGCCACGGCGAAGTGGCCGAATTCGTGGACCAGAACCATGATCCCAAGGACGATGGCTAGCTGGATGACGGTGGACATAAGGGGAGTGGAAACCTCGTAAGTGTAGGTGCTGGTTGGCTAGTGGGTGGCCGTCGCAAACTGACTGGCAATCACTTCGCGCGCCTGATCGCGCGCGGCAAGATCTGCTTCAAGCACCTCAACAATGGACGCTGGCCGGGGGCCGGTCGTTATCTGGAGTACTTGCTCTATTGTACCCGGGATGCCCAGGAAAGGGATACGTCCTTCGAGGAAGGCGGCGACGGCGATTTCGTCGGCTGCGTTGAGGGCAATGGGGGCTTTTCCTCCGGCTTCGGCCGCCTCGTAGGCAAGGCGCAGGCAGGGAAAACGGGCGAGGTCGGGCTCGGAGAAGTCGAGCTGGCTGAGGGTACGGAGGTCGAAGGTAAGATGGTCGCGCTCGGCAACGGCGACGCGCTCGGGATAGGCGAGCGCGTAGAGGATGGGCAGGCGCATGTCGGTGACGGAGATCTGCGCGAGGATGCTGCCATCGACGAACTCGACCAGCGAGTGGACGGTGGACTGGGGGTGGACTGTGACCTGCACTTTTGATGGTGGCAGGTTGAAGAGGCGGCAGGCCTCGATGACCTCGAAGCCCTTGTTCATCATGGTGGCGGAATCGATGGTGATGCGCTGGCCCATGACCCAGGTGGGGTGCTTGAGCGCCTGCTGGGGCGTGATGTGGGCGAAGTCTGCGAGGGGCGTCGAGCGGAAGGGGCCGCCTGAGGCGGTGAGCCAGATTTGTTTGACCTCGGCGGGCGTGCCTCCCCTCATGCACTGGTGGACGGCGTTGTGCTCGGAGTCGATGGGGAGCAGGGCGACGTTGCGCTCGCGCGCGGCGGCGATGATGAGCTCGCCTGCGGCGACGAGGCATTCCTTGTTGGCCAGGCCGATGGTCTTGCCCGCCTGAACGGCAGCGTAGGTGGCTTCGAGTCCGGCGACGCCGACGATGGCTGAGACGACGAAGCCTACCTCGGGCAGCGTGGCTACGCGGACGCTGCCTTCGCTTCCGTGGACGACTTCGACGCAGGTGATGCCTCCGGCGCGGAGACGCGTTTTGAGCGTGGCGGCGAGTTCTTCGGTGGCCATCGAGATGAGCTTTGGTCGCCAGCGGATGCACTGCGCCAGCGCCGCTTCGAGGTTGCGTCCGGCGGCGAGCGAGATGGGCTGGTAGCGATCAGGGAAGGACTCGCAGATGGAGAGGGTGCTGTTGCCGATGGAGCCGGTAGAGCCGAGGATTGCCAGTTTCTTCACGTTCTTTATTTTCTCAGAGATGGGGCGGGATGGGAGTGGCGGGTGCGTTTTCTCTGCGGCCCGGTTGAAGAGGAGGTGCGGGAACGGTATGCATTGATGCTGAGGGCTGGGAAATCCGGGGGGTCTCTCCACTGCGGTGGCAAAAGGCGCCGCCTTCGGTCGAGATGACGTGGTGTAGGGGCGCGCAAAAGCGTGCTTTATGTCGAGATGGTGTGGTGGAGTGTGGGGCGGGAAAAATCGTGTCCGGCTCCTAAGATTTTAGTTGACACGGCGAGAACGGAGGGCTAATCTCCTAATCTATTAGGAGGTGTCGTTGTGGGTGAGAAGGATGCGGCGGGTTTGACGAAGCTGGAGTTGCAGATCATGCAGGTGATCTGGCGGCGCGGGGCGAGCAGCGTGGGCGAAGTGCAGGAGGGGCTGGAGCAGGCGCTGGCCTATACGACCGTGCAGACGATGCTGAACATTCTGGAGCGCAAGGGCAAGCTGACGCGCAGGCTGAAGGGGCGCGCGTACATCTATAGCGCGGCGGTGACGGAGTCGCGCGCGCTGACTCACGCGGTGCGCGACCTGGTGGACCGGATGTTCGGCGGATCGACGGAAGAGCTGGTGATGAGCCTGGTGAAGAGCAGGCAGCTCGACGCGGAGAAACTGGCCGAGCTGAGCCGGAGGCTGAAGGAGGAGAAGTGATGCGAGAGCTTGCGGACTGGACGGTGACGTATTTGTTGAATGCGGCGTGGCAGGTTCCGGTGGTGTTTGCTGCGGCGTGGCTTTCGGCGAGGCTGCTGGGGCGGGTAGGGGCGCGGGCAGAGCATCGGATGTGGGTGGGTGCGCTGGGCGCGGCTGTGGTGCTGCCTGCGTGTCATCTGCGGTTGGCCGGATGGTTTTCCGGTGCCGGAGCGGGCGCTGGGAGCAATGTTATGACGCGCGTGTCGTTGACCGGTGGGGCTTCGGGCGCGGATGGCGCGATGCGGCTGCCGGTGTGGGCGGTGGATGCGGTGCTGGCAGTGTATGGATGCGCGCTGCTGTTTTTTGCGGCGCGGCTTGCGTGGGGCGTGTGGAAGACGCGGCGGATTGCGGGGCAGGCAACTGCGGTTTCGCTTGAGGGCGGGCTTGCCGCGAGCTGGACGCTGTATTCAAAACGGCTGCGCGGGAGCGATGTGCGGATCTGCTGTTCGCGCGCGGTCTCGGGACCGGTGGTGGTGGGAATGCGGCGGCCGGTGTTGCTGGTTCCGGAGGGTTTTTTGGACTCGGTTGCGGCTGAGGACTGGGAGGCGGCGCTGGCGCATGAGTTCGCGCATATCGAACGGCGCGATTTTTTGAAGAGCGTTGCGTATGGCGCGTTGTCGTTGCCGGTGGGGTGGCATCCGGTGGTGCGGCTGATTGTGGCGCGGATTGCGGAGAGCCGCGAGGTGGTGTGTGACGAGATGGCGGCCGAGGCCGCGCAGGGAAGAAAGGAGTACGCGCATTCGTTGCTGCGGCTGGCCCAGATGCTGATGGATGGTCCGCGGCGTGAACCACTACAGGCCATCGGGATCTTCGATGGCAACACGCTGGAGAGGAGAGTTATGACATTGCTTCGGAAACCTGTGGAGATGAAGAAAGTGCGGCGGCTGGTGTCGGTTGCCGCATGTGCGGCGATGGCGATGGCGGCGTGCGGGTCGGCACTGGCGCTGAGGATGAACGTGGTGGACGGGGCTGCTGCGGCGGCGGCTCCGGCTTCGACGATGAATGCGGACCAGGCGAAGAAGGACGCGAAGGTGACGCCGGTGCATCTTGTGAACAGAGTGCCGCCTGTTTATCCCGCTGAAGCGAAGAAGCATCCTATCGACGGATCGGTTGTGTTAGAGGTGACGATTAATCAGGAGGGCGTGCCAACTAAGGTCGTGGTCATCAAGAGTCTGCGTGCGGACTACGACCAGAGCGCGCTGGATGCGGTGCGGCAGTGGAGGTTTTCGCCGGAGATGCAGGATGGGGCCCCGACGGCGGTGGAGACCCACATCAACATTCACTATTCGATGAAGTAGCAAGACTGTGGCTCCGTGTTGGTGTTTGGCGCGGGGCTTGTTGTGGTTGGCAAGGGTAAATGCAGGTCCTTCTGTTGCGCGGAAGGATGACAGCCGGGGGCTTCTGGCTGGGAATTCATATCGCATCCATCTCGCCGATATAGGGGATGGGTTCGAGTGGTGGTTAACCTGGTTCGCTGGCCATCCGTTGTCTGTGCAGAAGGACTCGTGCTTTTGCCTTCGGAGTGCGAAATCGAAGTGCCGGAATGGGGAGCATGGGGTGGCGAGGGGAAGAAGGCATACGCGTGAGGAGATGGTGCAGGTGCTCCGCCAGATTGACGCGGGCACGGCGAGAGGGATGACGACGCAGATTGCGTGTTACGAAGCGGGGATCAGCGAGCAGACCTACTATCGGTGGTACACGGAGTACGTCAATCTGACGATCGATCAGGCTCATTGCCTGAAGACATTGCTTCAGTCCATGAAGAGGACTTCAGAGGAACGAG
>NZ_DASUBE010000147.1:0-59963 GCF_035763405.1 Edaphobacter sp. | reverse complement strand
GTCGATTGTGGACCAGGCGCTCGAAAAGTGCCCCACGGTGAAGCATGTCGTGGTCTACCGCCGCTCCGGCACGCCCGTCGAGATGAAGGAAGGCCGCGACCTCTGGTGGGACGAGGCGATGTTGACCGCCTCGAAGGAGTGTCCTGCCGAGTGGATGGACGCCGAAGACCCGCTCTATCTGCTTTACACGTCCGGCACGACGGGCAAGCCCAAGGGACTGGTTCACACAACCGGCGGTTATTCCGTGCAGACCTACCTGACGACGAAGTACGTCTTCGACCTGCGGGAGGACGACATTTATTGGTGCACAGCGGACATCGGCTGGGTGACGGGCCATAGCTACGTCGTCTACGGCCCGCTTCAGAACGGCGCGACGGTGATGATGTACGAGGGCGCGCCAAACTGGCCCGAGAACGACCGCTTCTGGAAGATCGTGGACGACCACAAAGTGACGGTCTTCTACACCGCCCCGACGGCAATCCGCGCCTTCACCAAATGGGGCGACTCGTGGGTACACAAGCACTCTCTGGCCTCGCTGCGACTGCTGGGCACCGTGGGCGAGCCGATCAACCCCGAAAGCTGGATGTGGTATCACCGCGAGATCGGTAAAGAACGATGCCCGATTGTCGATACCTACTGGCAGACTGAGACCGGCACAGTGATGATCTCGCCGCTCCCCGGCGCGACGCCGACCAAACCCGGCTCGGCCACACGTCCGTTCTTCGGAATCGTCCCCGAGGTCGTGACGCGCTCGGGCGAGCCTGTGCCCGACGGGCAGGGCGGTCTGCTGGTCTTTCGCAAGGCGTGGCCTTCGATGGCGCGCACCGTCTACGGCGATCAGGAGCGATACGAGAAGACCTACTGGAGCGACATCCCCGGCAGCTACTTCACCGGCGACGGCGCGCGCCGCGACTCGGACGGCTACTACTGGCTCATGGGCCGGGTGGACGATGTCATCAACGTGAGCGGACACAGGCTGGGCACCATGGAGATCGAGTCCGCGCTCGTGGCGCATCCGAAGGTGGCCGAGGCCGCCTGCGTAGGCCGTCCCGATGACATGAAGGGACAGGCAATCGCCGCGTTCGTCACGCTCGAAGGCGGACACAAGCCCACTGAAGAGCTCCGTCAGGAGCTGCGCCAGTGGGTCGCCAAGGAGATCGGCGCGCTGGCCCGTCCTGACGACCTGCGCTTCACCGACGCGCTGCCCAAGACGCGCAGCGGCAAGATCATGCGCCGTTTGCTCCGCGAGCTGGCCACCACCGGCGAGGTCAAGGGCGATACGACGACGCTCGAAGACTTCGCTGTGATTGCCAAACTGAGGGAGAACGAGGAATAGCCGGAGCGCCTGCGGGCCCTCGCTGACAGGCCACGGAATCGGGGTAAGATGAAAGCAGACCAGGTATGTCTACGCAAAGGTCCATCTCGAACCGGCTGCGCCTCAGGGCCTTTCGCAGCGTCTCGCGCGTCTTCATCCTGACTGGACGCATTCTCCTCTTTCTCGCGGGCTTCCTGCTGATGGTGATGCCCTGGACCGAGCACTACCTTCCGCTGGATAGGTTCCTCCGGGGCGGCCAGGACGTCGAGCTTGGCCTCTTTGCCCTGCTCTCTCTTCTGTGCCTGGTATTGGTGCTCACGCAGCACTTCAGGCAGCAGATCGCCATACTGCTTGCCGCCTGGCCATGGCTCTCTCTTGCCTTCCGGGCGGCTTTGGCGCACATTCCGGGCGGCGCCACACCGGAATTTCTGAATCAAGCGCGGCTGTGCTGTCCTCCTCCGGGCACGTACACTCCACTGCAAATCTGAAACCCTTTTCCGCTCAAGCGCCATCAAAGACCATTGGTGACGCGAAAGCTGTTTGTGAGGGATACATTGTTTGTTGCACAGAGGGGAGTGGGGGCGTCCATGGTTCGTCAGACAGAGATCGAATTAAGAAGAGAGCTGGTCAGGTTTGGCAAATGGCTTTACCGGCTCGGCCACATGCCCGGCACCTCCGGCAATCTCTCAGTCAGGCTCGATGAGCACAGGCTGCTGGTGACACCGACCGGTTCCAGCAAATACTTGCTCAAACCGGACGACATGGTGATGGTGGACCTTGAGGGCCGCCGCCTCTCCGGCTCCAAAAACGTTACCAGCGAGGTTGGGATGCATCTCGCCATCTACAGAAACAGGCTCGATGCGCAAGCCGTCATCCATTCGCACCCGCCTGTGGCCACCGCGTTTGCCTGCGCCGGGCTGGCTCTCGAAGAGATGGTCTGCCAGGAGGGAATCATGGCCCTTGGCCCGGTTCCTCTGGCGGGCTACGCCACCACAGGCACCCCTGAGGTAGCCGCGAGCTTGGAGCCGCTGCTTCCCGGCCATCAGGCGATTTTGATGGCCAACCACGGCGCCGTGACCTACGGCCCAACCCTGCTCGACGCCTTTCTCAAGATGGAGACGCTCGAGCATCTCGCCCATGTGCATCTGCTTGCCCGGCAGTTAGGTGCCGACCAGGCCCTCAAGCAGGAACAGGTGGAGCAGCTCTTCCGTGCCAAGGAACGCTACCTCCTCAATGCGCGGTAGAAGATTCTGGCCAGAATGATGATTTAGCGCAGATTATTGCTCGGTCTTGTAGGCAGAGTGAAGTGGAAGGTGGTGCCTTTATCCACTTCGCTGGTGGCCCAGATGCGTCCGCCATGCTGCTGGACGATGCTGCGGCAGATGGCGAGACCCAGTCCGGTGCCGCCCAGCGCACGCGAGTCTGAGGAGTCGCCCTGCTGGAACCGCTCGAAGATGTGTTCGAGCTTGTCGGCGGGGATACCGCGGCCCTGATCGCGGACCTCGATCAGCGCTTCGTTCTCGTCCAGATTGCGCGCAGTCAGGTGGATCTCGCTGCCGGGTGGCGAGAACTTGATCGCGTTCGAGATAAGGTTGTTGAGCGTCTGCATCACACGGTCCGGGTCGGCCCACACGTTGACGCCGTGCGCGGCAAAGAAGATGCGGATATTCGGTTTGGGCGCGCGCGCCTGCTGCACGCCTGCGGCCCGGCGCAGCAGGTCTTCGGCGCTGCACATGGTCGAGTGAAACTCGGTCTTGCCGCTTGAGATCCGTTCGAGGTCGAGAATGTCGTTGACCAGGCGCACCAGCCGGTCGGTATTCGAGATGGCGATGTCGAGCATCTGCTGCATCTTCTCCGGGCGCGCGGCCAGCGCACCACCCGAAAGCAGGCCCAGCGCGCCGCGCAGCGAAGTCAGCGGCGTCCGCAGCTCGTGCGAGACGGTCGAGATGAACTCGTCCTTCATGCGGTCGAGTGCGCGGCGTTCGGTCGTATCGGTAAAGGCGACCACCACGCCCACAGCCTTTGCGCCGCCGGTATCGGATGAGTGCATGTCAATCTGCGGACGCGCAACGTACTCGACAGGGAAGCTGGTGCCGTCCTTGCGCCAGAAGACCTCGTCGGAGATGCGCACCGTATCAAAGTTCGTGAGGCTCTTGCGGATGGGACAGGCCTCTTCGGGATAGGGAGTGCCGTCGGCGCGCGTATGGTGGACGAGCTGGTGCATGTTCCTGCCAAGAATCTCGTCTGGTTTGTAGCCGAGCATCTGCGCAGCCGCCGCATTCACGACGGTGACGTTGCCGTCAAGGTCGATGCCGTAGATGCCATCGCCGACCGATTCAAGGATGGAGTCTGACTGCCGTGTGAGATCGCGCAGGCGTCCCTCGGCGCGCACCTGCTCGCTGATGTCCACGCCGAAGCCGAGGACGTAGGGACTGCGTCCGGCAACCGCAATAAGCTTGTTGCGATAGGCGACCACGCGAACTTCGCCGTCGGCATGCAGAAGGCGCAGCATCCCCTGTGCCTCTCCCGTCTCGCTGATGGTGTTGAGGTAGTTCTCGATGCCGGGACGCTGGTCCGATTCAATAAACTCGCCTAGGCTATGGCCCACAATCTCCTCGACAGCGCGGCCCAGCGTGCTGGCGCCGTGCGTGTTGATGGAGAGCAGGTTGCCGCGCAGGTCGTGCGTACAGACCATGCCCAGCGATCCTTCAACGATCTGGCGATAACGCGCCTCGCTCTCGCGCAAGGTGGCTTCCGCGCTTCGCTGCGTCGTGACATCGATGCCCGTGGCGATGATGAAGGCAACCTGCCCCTGCGTATCGAGCAGTGCCGTGGCCGACCAGGCAATGCGACGTAGCGAGCCGTCACGGTTGAGCCACTGGTTTTCAAACGAAGTCGGAAAGTTGCCCGAACGGATGCGCTCGAAGGTCTCGATGGCATCGGGCACGTCCTGGCGTGGAATGACCTTGTCCCACACATAACGGCCCACCAACGAATGAAAGTCGTACCCGGAGGCGATCTCGCAGGCGCGGTTGAAGCGGACGACGCGGCCCGCGGGGTCAAAGACGGCCACCAGCGCGCCCACCGTATCCAGCACTGCGGAGACGAAGTTGCGCTCCACGGTCAGGGCTGACTCGACCCTCTGCCGCGAGCGCGCCGCGCGGTCCATCAGGCGGATGCGTGCGTTCAACTCCAGCCGGGTGATGACCTGGCGAGCAAGAATATCGAGCGCCGAAGCCTCCTCGGGCGAGAGCATTCGGCTGGGATGGTCAAGCACAAGCAGAGCACCGATGCTGACACCGCCCGGTGTCGTCAGCGGCGCTCCGGCATAGAAGCGATAGGCGCGGCCATCCATCTGGATGCCGTCGGGCGCGTAGTCCGGATCGTTGCGTGCATCGCTGATCTCGTACACCGTGTCGCCCATGATGGTCGTCTCGCAGGGCAGGCTGCCCAGCGAAACCTCGGTCGACTCGATGCCGTAGCGCGACTTCACCCAGATGCGGTCGGAGCCGATCAGCGAAATGGCCGCGACCGGCGTATTGCACACCTGGGCCGCCAGCCGCGTGATGTCATCCAGCACAGGGTCCGGTGCAGCGTTAAGGACCTCGTACTGATTCAGGGCCTCAATCCGAAGGGCTTCGTCTTTGACCAGGAGCGCATTCATGTGACGGTAATCATCGTAGGTGTATGCAAAACTTTGCGCACTCCTACTTTCGGTGTAGCTATGATTTAAGGCTTCGGTAATGTGCAGCATTCCCCCAACGGGGGAGGAGCGTCGGCACTCGCATCGAGGGCCACTTTCCAGTCTCCGTCAGGCAGCTTTTTCCAGACCGTGAAGTAGCGGCCCGAGACGACCACGGGCTGTCCATTTTTGTCTTTGGAACGGCCTTCATAGCGTCCCCAGGTGAAGCCCATCTCGTTGGCCGGCCCCATCCGCGCTCCTTCGGGCGTCCAGGTGAGTTGGTAGGCTTTGGGGTTCCACTTTGCCTGTGCGGCGATGGCGGCATGACCCAGCACGGCAGGTTTACCGTTGCTCAGAACGACGGCATCGTCGGCGAACCAGCTTGCGAAAGCCTTGCCGCCGCCAGCTTCAACCGACTTTTGAAAGCGCCCTTCGAGTTCCATCAGTTGAATGATGCCTGGGCTGAGCGTCGGCTCCGTCAGAGGGCTCGCGATAGGATTGGCTGGTTGAGTCAGAGGATCGAGTGCAGGTGATTCTGCGCCCGGCGTCGTGCCGCTTTGCGCGGCCAGCGGCAGCACGGTAATCGTGCCAAGAAGAAGCGCAGCGAAGAAAGAGCGTCGCATAGTTCGTATGCTAACAGTCAGCAAACTGCGCGGCTGTGCATCGTGTGTGGATTGAAATCACGTGCGCTGCGAGATGAGCGGGTTGATATTGAGGCGCACGACGCTGCCGCGGCATTTGTACTCTTAGACGACCTGCCGGCACAGGCGTTGGCCGCGTCTCCGGTGAGCACTGAAACGAGCTACATCGCGGGAGGATGGTGCGGATCGACGGTCTTCGCTGTTGCCGCAGCTCTCTTGATGCCCGAAGGGTTCACCGAATCGCGCAGCTCCTTGGAGGGCTTGAAGAAGGGAACGCGCTTGGCCGGGACCTCAACCTTGGCTCCCGTCTTTGGATTGCGTCCGGTACGTGCGTTGCGCTGCCGGGTGCGGAAGCTCCCGAAGCCGCGAATCTCGATCTTGTCGCCGGATTTGAGCGCGCCGATGACGGCTTCAAAGAGAGTATCGACAATAATCTCACCGTCGCGCCTGGTCAGGTCTCCCAGGGCGGTGACTTTATCTACGAGGTCGGCTTTGGTCATGAGCGGGTTCCTTTCGAGATGGGGAGGGCGTTCAAAAAGCCTGCATTACCATGCGTTGTTATTGATTGTAAACGGGATGTAGGCATTTTGGGCAACGAAACTTCCACAGGGATAACTAGTTAGTTGCAATGCCCTTGAGATGCGCGCCAAAGCTCCTGCGTCACGCCGGTGAAGCAAAAAAGTTGAGAAAATCTCCCGCCAACGATTGAAAAGACGACGGATAGAGGCCGTAAAGCCTCAAAGGCCGTCGCTTACTTCCACATAAAGTAGAAACCGGGGGAGCGGTCCAGAAGCTTGCTGGGATTCGGAAAAAGGTCTTCCCCATCATCTGTCAGCAGCGAGAGCAGCCCGCGCTTGTTGCTGGGCGGGCGAACAATCGTTGGTTCCCCCGAGATGCCCACCTCGCGCGCCGTATCCAGCAGCGCCGTACGGTAGCCCCCAACCTGGTCGATCAGGCCCAGCGGCAATGCCTGCTCGCCGGTCCAGACCTGCCCGGTGGCGAGCGGCCTGATCTTGTCTTCGGTGGTGTGGCGGCCCACGGCCACATCGTGGATAAACTGTCCGTACATGTTATCGACCAGCGACTGGAAGTAGGCCTGCTCCTGCGGTGTGAGGTCGCGGCTGGGGTCGCCGGCGTCCTTCAGGTCGCCGCGCGAGATGGTGATGTTCTTCAGCTTCGCCCATTTCAGCAGGTCGCCATAGTTGGTCCACTCCATAATGACGCCGATGGAGCCGACGACTGAAGCGTCATTGGCGTAAATTTTGTCGCAGGCCGAGGCAATATAGTAGGCGCCCGAAGCTCCCACGGACTCGACCGACGCGACAACCTTCTTGTGCTTGGTCATCCGCACGCGCAACACCTCGTGGTAGATCTCCTGCGAGGCAGCCGCTCCGCCGCCGGGCGAGTTGATGTGCAGGATAATGGCCTTCACCGAGTCGTCATCGCCGAACCGGCGAAGCTGCGTGTCCACGGCATCGGGCGAGAGGATGACGCCGGAGATGTCGATCACCGCGATGCGCTTGCCAAAATCAAGTCCCCCCGAGCTCCCGTTGAACGAGCGCGCCGTGTACCAGACCATGCTCGTGAACAGCAGAAAGACCGCAACCATGCAGCCGCCGATGATGCCGATGTAGAACCATGCCGAGCGCCGTCTCGGCGGAGCTCCATACGGCGCGCCCACGCCATAAGGCGGCGCCGGCGCACCATAGTTCCGGGTGTAGGGAGGCGGTGGAGGCGGTGTAGGCGTAGGCGGAGGCGGTGCGTAGTCTTCCGGCATGTTGTGGAGTGTAGCAGGGAGCGGGGCCGGCCGGACAGAGCCAGTGCACCAGCGGGCAACCCGGCAACGTCTGGCCCCGAAGACCTCGTTGTAAAGCGGTTAAATTGAAACTGAAAAAGCTGTCGTGCCGTCTAATAGTTACAGTACAATCAATTTCGCAAAGGACCTCTCCCCAAAGTTCTCGCTTTGTATCAGGCATCCCGGGCGTGTCTCGGAGAAGGTCAGGAACCCAGTATGGCGCATCCTCAACTCAGCATCGTGATCCCGGCTTATAACGAGAGCGCCCGCATTGAAGACGCACTGGAGCGCGTACTCTCCTGCGTGGATGAGCAAAACTGGGACGCCGAGGTGCTCGTCGTCGATGACGGATCGAAGGATGACACGGCAGCCATTGTGCAACGGTGGATGCACGACCATCCGCGCCTGCATCTCATCCAGAATCCCGGCAACAAGGGTAAAGGTTACTCGGTTCGCAACGGCCTGCTGCAGGCTGCGGGCGACGTTGTGATGTTCACCGATGCGGACCTCTCCGCCCCGATGGAGGAGGCCAACCGCCTGCTCGCCGCGCTTGCCGAAGGAGCCGACGTGGCCATCGGTTCACGCTGGCTCGACCGCGCACGCCAGACCATCCACCAGCCGCTCTACCGCCAATTTTTCGGACGCTGCTTCAACTGGATCACTCGCACGGTGATGGGCCTGCCGTTCAAAGACACGCAGTGCGGCTTCAAGGCATTCAAGCGGCCTGCCGCGCAGATCATCTTCCGGCTCCAGACCATTGAGCGATGGGGCTTCGATCCGGAGATTCTCTTCATCGCGCGCAAGCTAAAGTACGTCATCCGCGAGGTCCCCGTCACCTGGGGACATGACGAGCGCAGCCGCATCAGTTACCTGAAGGACGGCATGAAGATGCTCGAAGACATGGCCCGCATTCGCTCAAACTCCGTGCGCGGCCGCTACGACGAAGCTATCGCCGCGCTCAAGGACACCAGCTCGATGGTCACGCCGCCGGTGGGCCACGTTCGCGCCCGCGTACGCTAATCAATCCTCCGCCCCCCTCAACTTTTCGCGACCCTCTCGCCGGTCGTGTATCCCCCGTGGCACAATACCGTGAACACAGGGGTAACGGTACTTGCTTCGGTCCGCATTCATCGCTCTCTCTCAAAATAAAAGACTCCGCGCGTTCTCCGAGCGTTCCTCCGCAGGCCGCCAGCTTTCCAGCCGCTTCGTCGCAGGCATGACGATTGAGGATGCCGCCCATGCCTCCGAGCGCGTCAACCACGAAGGCATTGCCGTCACGCTCGACTCGCTGGGCGAGAGCGTGACCACCGCCGCCGAAGCCCAGGCGTCCGCCGCCGTCTACCATCAACTGCTCGACCTGATACAGCAGCGCGGGCTCAACGCCAACGTCAGCGTCAAGCTCTCGCAGGTCGGCATGGACTTCGACCCGGCCCTGGCCGAGCGCATCGTAGGCGAGATGGTCGAACACGCCGCGCGAACCGGCTCCTTCGTGCGCATCGACATGGAGGGCTCGCCCTATACCGAGGCCACCATCGCCATCACCGAGCGGCTGGCCGCGCGTTTTCCCGGAGCGGTCGGCACCGTGCTCCAGGCATATCTCTACCGCACTGAAGCCGACGCCGAGCGCCTGCTGGGGCAGGGAATCCGCATCCGGCTCTGCAAGGGAGCGTATAAGGAGGGCCCCGAGGTCGCCTTCGCCGCAAAGGCCGACGTCGATGCCAACTACATCAAGCTGATGAAGCGCATGGTGACGTTCACCGCGAACGGCAAGGGCGTATTCTGCGGCATCGCCACGCACGACGAGACCATCGTTGAAGCCATGCGCACGTTCGTCCGCGACAACAACGTGCCGAAAAGTGCGTTCGAGTTCCAGATGCTCTACGGCATCCGGCGCGACCTGCAACGACGGCTCGCCGACGAAGGATTCGGCGTCCGCGTCTACGTTCCCTTCGGCCCGGAGTGGTATCCCTACTTCATGCGCAGGTTAGCCGAGCGCCCGGCGAACGTCTTTTTCCTGCTCAAAAACTTCTTTCGCAACTGAAGCCGTTCCGCTGCGATGTTAATGAGAAGGTACGCTCTCCGAAAGTTGTATTTGCTCTCTGCGCGGTTCCGTGCAGAATGGCTAGCACTACGGAAGGAGGAGACCGTTCAGGAAATGCACTGGAATGGATTGATCGTTGCGACCCACCTCGCCTATTCCGATTGGCTTGATCGCAAGACGTTCAGAGACGTTTCCCGGCGCCCATCAGCAAACGGTGTCCTGTTTCCGTAGCCCCATCTCCCCTCCGCAATAAAAAATAGCCGCCTTCGGGCGGCTATCTCTCGTTTGGGAAAAAGTTCGCAGGATTACTTGCCTTGCTGCTGGTTTTCGTTTGGGCGATCGGCGGGAATATACGGTTCTACCCGAAGCAGGTTCGAAAGGGTCGAACGCTCCTGGTCAGAGAACTGTCCGCGGAACCGGTCCGAGTTCAGTATCGTCTGCCGCTGCTCGGGCGGCATCTCACGCAGATCGCGGAAGGCCCGCGCTACAAGCCTTCGGCGATCATCGGGCAGAGAGCCGAGCTGTTGTAATGCTCCGCGCACCTGCTTGCGTTCCGGCGGGGTAAGCCGCTCCATCGCCTCGGTATGCTCCAGCCATCGCTGTCGCTGCGCCGGAGGCATGCTGTTCAGTTGGGCAAGCCGGTTGTGGAACCGTTGCTGCACGTCGGGCGGCAGGTTACGAAAGCCCGGCTCCTTGTCCAGTGCCTTCTGCTGGTCGGCCAGCGACATGTTGCTGTGCTGCTGCATCCATTGCTCCAGATGCTCCTGATTGCGCCGCTGTCCCTGACCGGGCCGCATAGCCTGCTGCGGCCGCATGGCCGGCGCGGATCGCATCTCCGGCTGCCGTGGGGCTTGTTGGCGCGGCGCGGCCTGATGTTCGCCTCCCCGCGCCTGCCCGGCAACGCGGAACGACCGCTGTCCCCAGACCGGGGACGTACCGCAACACGCCACGATCACGGCAAGCGCGGGCAGCAACAGTCTGCGAATTGTGGCCGAAAGCATCATGGTGTTAGTAGGAAGGGCCAGATAGATACTCGCCCGGGAGCAGCGTTGCGCCGCACCAGTGAGATTACCGTGTTCTGCCCCCTTTCCGCGAAAAATCCGCACGTTTAACTTCGTGGCGGCATGGCCGTGGTCGTGTTGTTGGTGCTGCCGTCGTCTTGCAGCAGCATGTCCATCGTCTGCAGCGCCTGGTCATTCGTGTCAATAATGCGTAGGTCGTTCACAGTAGCCGAGACCTGCGGCGTTGCCTGATGGTGTCCCAGAGAAAGATCGGCAAACGTGCCGCCGCCCACCAGCAGCACCAGCGCCAGAGCGCCTGCCATCGCCGGACGGAACTGGCGGCCGGTATTGAACATCAGCCGTGTCTTCACGCGCTCAAACCACCCTGCCGGAGGTTCGGCCGCGGCCTCACGCAGCTGCACGGCCAGCTTCTGGTCAAAGTAGGGCGAAGGCTCCGGGGCCTGCCATGCATCGAGCAGAGCAAAGGTTGCCTCCAGCTCGCGGAACTCCTCGCGGCACTGAGCGCACGATTCCATGTGCTCGCGTGCGGCACGGTTGGCGGCGGCCGCCGGATCCAGCAGCAGGTCTGGAAGTGCGGATTTGCAGTCTTGGCAGATCATATCGATTCCTTTCCACTATTCTCGGCGCGTCTTTATGTCCGCGCGCCTGTCGCTAAATAAAATCCTTCAACTTTTCACGCAGCGTCTGGTACGCGCGGAACAACAAAGACTTCGTCGCGGACTCGCTCAGCTTCAGCACATCGCCGATCTGCTTGTAGTCCATCCCTTCATACTTGTGCATCAGCACGGCCATGCGCTGACGCTCCGGCAGTGCCATTACGTGTTGCTTGATGGCCTCCATCCGCTCCCTGCGCAGCAGCTTCGCCTCTGCTCCCGGCTCCGCGTCAGCAACATCGGGCGTGGTTCCCGTCTCCGGATCACTCTCGTCCAGGTAGACGGTCGAGGCGGTGCGCTCGTGCCGTGTATCGCGTGCATAATTCACACCCAGGTTGGTGGCGATGCGGTACAGCCACGTACTGAACCGCGCCTCGGCCCGGTACGTCTCCCGCGAGCGGTATACGCGCAGAAAGACCTCCTGCGCCAACTCTTCGGCCACGGCCTGGTTATGCACCATCCGGTACATGAACCGCACCATCGACTTGCGGTACTTCTGGATCAGAAAATCAAAGCCGGCCATATTCCCGGCGCGAAGCTCCAGCATGATGGCGGCATCGTCCATCTGACCGAAATCTCCTGCCAAATGTTGACGTTGCGCCGTCTGGTGGCCGTCGAGTAGTCCCGGACTGAGAGCCAGAGTAGCCATACCATCCATAACCCCGTCTTCGTCTGCGGGTTGCGCGTCCGAGGTAAATTCCGGTGAAGGATGGTCCATGCCGTCCCGTGACGACTCCTGAAACGACCGGGAACTGCCGGATTGTGAGGGAGGAACGGGCATTGCGCTCGCTTATTGTACCGCCGAGTAGTCGGTTTCCAGCCCAAAACCACCGCCATCCGGTTGCGCCGCTGGCACCTGGCTCCGAACCCCCGGTCGATGGTATTCTTGAGCTGTCACCTCCCCACGCCGAAACGGCCCGGGCGCATAACTCAGCGGTAGAGTGCCACCTTCACACGGTGGAAGTCGTAGGTTCGAATCCTGCTGTGCCCACCAACAAAATCAATAATTTAGCCGCTTTCTCCAGGCCCGATCCTTGCCGGACGTTCTCTGCTTTGGAGCAGTCGGCTGGAGCTTCGTTAAAGCCGAACGCCCCATCCGTGTGGATGGGGCGTTCGGCTACTACAGGTTAAGTTACTCGTTAGAAGTTGTATTTGAAGGCAAGCTCAACGACGCGACGCCCCCTCGAGTAGTACGCCTTGCCATTGGTATTGGCGTTGGTATTAACTCCGCCTTCGCTACAACCGGCGGTGCTTGTGCCCTGGTTGCAACTCATCTGGAGGTTGACGTCGGTGTGGTTGCCAAACTCCGGCAGAGGATGGTTGAGGAAGTTGAAGGCCGAGGCGCGGAACTGAACATTCTGGCTCTCCCTGACCTTGAAGGTCTTGAAGACGCCGATGTCCGTGTTGAAGTACGCCGGGCTGTGGATGTACGGCCAGACCGACGGACCATTCTTGCCGAGCACGCTGGGCGTCTGGAAGCAGGAGGTGTTGAAGTACTTGCCTCCACCGGTACCCGTGCGCGGATCGCAGCTGAGATACGGCATCAGTTGAATCGAGTCGGTTCCCAGCAAGTACGTGTTGCTGACGCCGGTCCACTGCGCGTTCAGGGCGCCGCCCGTATTGGCCTGCAACGGTGCGCCACTCTGTAGCTGCATGTCGCCGGACGACTGCCATCCGTTGACCAGGCCCCGCACGAGGCGGTTTGTCCCGTGCAGTCCGGGAAGCTGGACGTAGTAGGTTGCGTTGAAGATGTGGGTATGGTCGTAAGCCAGCGGACCATAGTTGTTCCGCAATACAAAGGCATCGACCGAAGCGCCGTCGCCGCCGCCGTTGTTCGTCTGTCCGTCGCGGATACCCATCACCTTGCTGAAGGTGTAGTTGACCAGGAAGGTGGCCTTGCCGGTCTGCTTCTGGAGCGCGACGACCAGGCCGTGGTAGTTCGAGTAGCTGCCGTGCTGGACCAGATTCAGCACGCCGTAGTTGACGTAAGGCCGGTAGCCCGCGTAGTCCGCGCTGGACGGGGTCGCGCAGGTGCCCTTGGCGCAGGATTGTTGCCAGTAATTGATTCCCGTGATCGAGTTGGTGCCGTACAGACCGCCAATCGGGATCTTGTTGATGTTGGCGTAGAAGCTCGGCGTGGTGCCGTTGCCGGTCAACAGCGCATTGTCGGTATGGTTGCCGATGTACTGGGTCTCGAACATGAGTCGGCCGGGCAGCGCCTTGTCGATCATGAAGTTCCAGTTCATTGTGATCGGCGACTTGTCATCGCCCATCTTGAGGACATCCACGCCGCTGGGGCAAGTGGATTGGGTCGCGCACCAGGAACCAGCCGATGGTGCAAAGGTCGCCAGTTCCGCATACGACGTCGTCGCAGGCGTTCCGATGCTCTGCACATTCAGCGCCGGGTTCAGCGCCGAGTCCACGTCGCCTTCGGAGAACTGCCAGCGATAGATGCCAAAACCGCCGCGAAGGACCAGACTGCCGTCGCCGTACATATCGTAGGCGCCGCCGAAACGAACATCGGGATAGAACATCTTCGACGTAAAGCCCGACTGCGGGATTTTGCTGTCGTTCTGGTGCCACTTCATGCCCGTCCACGTCGGAGCGTTGGCGGTGTTGTCGTAGGCGGAAGGATCGAACACGGCGAGACCGGGTCCGTGCGTCGGATACCAGTCGCCCTCGTGGTCGAACCGCACGCCGTAGTTGAGGGTGAGTCTGCGCGTGGCGTGCCACTGGTCCTGCGCGTAGAACGCATACTCGTGGAAGGCCATATCGTGCACAGGTGCTGAAGAGTACTGCGTGATGCCGCCCGTGTGTCCGACCAGCATGTCGGCCAGTGGGTTGTTTGTGGTGTATTGGGTCCAGTTGTCGAAGTCGAGCGCGCCCTGCGTCCAGTTGCCGTAGCCGGTGGTCTGGGTCTGGAAGTTCTCATCCCAGAAGAAGCCCGCCTTCAGGCTGTGGCGGCCGAGCAGCTTGGTGAAGTTGTCCTGGAACGCCCAGATCTTCTTGATGTTGCCGTAGGCGTTGCCGAAGGCCTTAATGCTCGGCGGCGCATACAGCCCGGGGAAGCAGCCGGTCGAATTGCCTGTGTTGCAACCCCAGCTAATCAGGTTGGGAAGCTGGTCGAACGAGTTGACTCCGGACACATCAAACGGAGCATAGGTGGTATAGCCCGCCGTCGCTGCCGTCATTGCCGAAGGATTGGTGAACGAAGGTGGGAACGTGAAGTAGGTGCGGGCGAAGCTGAACTCGTTCGTCGCCGACGGGCCAAAGATGTGAACGTAGTTTGCCGTCCAGAGATTGGCCTTGGTCGAGGCGTTCATCTGTGAGGGAAGCGGCGAAGCAAAGCCCGGGTCCCACCAGATGCCGAAGTTGTTGATGTCCGCTTCATTCTGCTTGGTGTAGACAACCGAGACCTTGTCCTTCTGAGTGGGGTTGTAGTCGCCGCGCAGGCGCAACTCCCAGCGGTTGACCGGGGTGCCGTCGAGGAACTGGAAGTTATACCCATTATGCGTAGCCGGATCGACGTTCGGTGCGTTCACCTTGTTCAAATATTTCAGCAGCGCCAGCCCGTTGGGATCCATCTGCGAGGGCGAGATCTGTCCGCCGGGGTAGGGATTAGGGCCGCCGCTGGGGCAGAAGCTAGTCCAGTTGGGCGCGTTCGCGCAGGGAACCTGCGCAGTCGGCCACCAGGAAGGCATTCCGGACAGCGAAGCCGCGCTGAAGTTGCCGTTGATCATGTCCTGTGTGGGCGTCACCAACTGGTGCAGCGTCGGGAACGGTTTCTGCATCATCTTCTCGTAGCCGGCAAAGAAGAAGAGCTTGTCGCGGTTGCGATTGAAGTTGGTTCCCGGGATGATGACCGGGCCGCCGATGGTGCCGCCGGGATAGACCTGATTGTCTTTGGGACGCGTGTTCACCCCGTTGGAGGTCGCCTTGAAGTACGACTCGTTGGAGTTGAGCCTCCAGTTGCGCCAGTAAGTGTAGGCGTCGCCGTGGAACTGCTGGCCGCCCGCCTTGCTGGTGATCTGGATGATGGTGGGGCCGCGCGGAGTATCTGCGCCGAAGGCTGCGTTCAGGTAGGTGAACTCAGCGGTGGTGTCCTGGTTCACGTTGGCGATCTGCGTGCCTTGGTTGCCCACGTCAACGAGGCTTGCGCCGTCGAGCGTCATCTGCATACTGCCGTAGGGCTGGGTGCCGTTGGCGGAGTACTGACCGATCGGACCGCTGTTGGTGGCGGTCGTCTGGCTCTGGAACTGCTGCTGACTCAGACCGTTATTCATGCCCATGCCCGGCATGAACTTCACCAGCTCTGCGGCGTCGCGCCCCTGAATGGAGAGGTTCTCGACCAGCTTGCTGCCGATGGTCGTCGTGCTCGCGCCGGAGTCCAGAGGAATCAATCCCGCCTGCGAGGAGACCACCTCAACGTCAGCCGTCGAGGCCGCGACCTTCAGCGAGATGTGCGGCAGATTGTGATTTTCGCCCAGGTGCATGATGATGTCGGTCGCGACAAAAGTCTCGAAGCCCGGGGCCTTCACTGTAACCCGGTAATCGCCCGGAGGAACGGCGGCGAACGTAAAGGAGCCGCTGCCGTTCGAGGCAGTGACCCGGGTGTCGCGCGTGTCGGTGTTCTGAAGCACGACACTCGCGTTTGGAACCACGGCTCCGGTCGAGTCGGCGACGATACCCGAGACGGTTCCACTGCTGGACTGTCCAAATAGCGTCCCCGGGGCTAGACACAGGACAGACAGCACGAGGGTCGCAACAAGCGCCCACGCCATCCTTCCCGAGGTCCACAGAGATGGTAGAGATCGTTTCATATAAGCCTCCTTGAAATGACAATGCAACCTGCTTGCGCCCGTCTTCCTCGTTGGTTTTCCATCGTTTTCAGGCATTTGCCGGCTTGTAACTGGTAACGTAAACATATATGGCGTCAGTTACCGAAAAAATGAACGCGGTTACAAGCACTCTGTTCTTCTCTGTGGTTGGGAAATGCCTATGAAAATCGTTTTAATAGGAGAAATGCGGGACTCGACTCTTATAGCCTGTGGAACCCCGAGTGTCAACGATTATTTTTTAAAAAACAATAAATCCCTTTGGCGTCAATCGGTTTAGTACAGTGCATTACCGCATGGCAGCCCGTCGGCATTGTGGCCCGGTTGCAGAAACTGCCTTGGTATCGCTATCATGAACCATCCATACCTGCGCCACCACCGATTGCTCCTTGCCTGATTCCAATGCCCAGTAGGCGACCCATGCCGCAAAAGAAGAAGAAGGACCCCACCATCGCCGATGTAGCCCGGGAATCCGGCGTTGGCAGCATGACGGTCTCCCGCGTCCTGAACGGCGGAAAGTACGTCAGCGCCGACGCAGAAAAGCGCGTGCTCAGTGCCATCCAGAAGCTCGGCTACCATCCCAACGAGGCCGCGCGCATCCTGCGTGGGCAGGCGCCGCGGACGATTGGGCTCATCGTCCCCAACCTGGCCGATCCGTTCTACTCCGCCTGCGCCCACGCTGCGCAGCAGATGGCCCTCAAGCACGGCTACGCGACCCTGCTGCTGACCTGCGAGGCCGACGTGGACGCCGAAGACAGGGCACTGGCGCTGCTCCGGTCAAGAAATGCCGCAACCGGCGTGCTCATCTTCCCCTCGCGGCTCGACTCCGCCCAGCAGCTTGAAGAAATGCAGGCCAAAGGCGTGCCCGTCGTCACGCTCGACCGCACCATTCCCGGGCTCCACGCCGGTGAAGTCATGGTCGAGAACGCCGAGGGCGCGCAGAAGGCCGTCGATCACCTCATCCTGCACGGCCATCGAAACATCGTGTGCATCGGCTACGATAGCCAATTCAACTCCATCGCGCAGCGCATCGAAGGCTATCGCAAAGCCATTGCGGACGCGGGGCTGAAGCCGCAGATCCTGCTCGCCCACGACGAGGCGGAAGTTCCGCGCATGGTGCTCAAGCGCCTGCGCTCGGCCGAAGCTCCCTCGGCGTTATTCAGCCTCAATAACGTGACCACCGCGCACCTGCTCCATCTTTTACAACGCGAAAACATCCGTGTACCCGAGCAGATCGCCCTCGTCGGCTTCGACGATTTCGATCTCGCCGCACTGCTCGCAGTTCCGCTGACCGCAGTCCGTCAGCCTGCTGCTGAGATTGGCCGCAGCGGCACCCGCCTGCTGCTGAATCTCATCCATGCCCGCTCCGCAGGCACCAATGGAAACGGCCTAAACGGAGCAGGCTCGCGTATCGTCCTGCCCACCGAACTCGTGATCCGGCGCTCCTGCGGCTGTCAGGCCCCTCCGAAGATCACCGCACGGCAGTAACTGTCCACTGCCAGTGCCCCGAGTCTGAAGTTCACAACATTAATAACCTTGTCATCCTGAGCGGAGTTTGCCGGTTTCTTCGGCAAACGCAGTCGAAGGACCTGCGGTTCGAAGTCTCTGCTGAAGGAAACAACTTCGGACTCAGGACACCAGGATTGCTGCCCGATAACAAACATCATCTCCGCCGGAGGCGGCGCTTTTTGCCGTCGTAGTGGAGAGGTCCCTGTATCTTTCTCTCGCTCGACCACATCTCCGGACATCTCTCATGTGCCCGAACTTCACCCGGACCACAGAATAAATGCGCTAACTGCTGATTTCTCCGCGCCGCCGTCTCCACGCATAACATTCGCTTGCCTCTCGCGCGCACGCGCCGTAAAATCCGGTGGCTCGATATTTTGCTGGTGCCGAGGCGTTGAAACCCAAGGGCCAGTTTGGGGAGACGTCCATGAGGCAATCCTTTAGTGTCGGTATCGGAGGCGCGGCAGGCCAGGGGGTGGCCACGCCAGGCGATATTTTTGCGAAGATATTCAGCCGTCGCGGGTTGCATCTCAACGCCTACAACGCCTATCAGTCCATCATCCGCGGCGGCCACACCTTCCTCACCGTCCGTACCGGACCCGATAAAATCCCGACCACCGACGGCAAGCTTGATCTGCTTATCCCGCTCAATCAGGACACGATGGACCGCCATCTGCATCTTCTCTCCGCGGGCGGCGCGTGCCTGTACAACGCGGAGTCCATCAAGCCCGGCACTCCAGCCGAGGGTGTTCAGCTCTGCCCCATCCCCGTCTCGACTCTCGCCGACATCAGCCGCAATAAGGTAGCGCAAAACACCCTGGCCATCGGCGCGGGCCTCAGCATGATGGGCATTGGCTTCGCCTCGCTCGAAGAAGTGCTTGCCGAGCAGTTCCGCAAAAAGGGCCAGGAAGTCATCGACGAAAACGTCAGCATCGCCCACGCGGGCTACGACTACGCCAGCCAGCACTTTAAACCCTTCGCGTGGCCGCTGCCCATGACCAACACCCGCTACGCGGTCCTCAGCGGCAACGCGGCCATGGCGATGGGAGGAGCCGCAGCAGGCGTCAAATTCTACTGCGCCTATCCCATGAGCCCCTCCACCGGCGTCCTGCACTGGATGGCCGAACATGCACGCAAGGCCAACATCATGGTGCGCCAGGTCGAAGACGAAATCGGCGTCATTAATATGGCCATCGGCGCGGCCCACGCAGGAGTCCGCGCCATGTGCGCGACCTCAGGCGGAGGTTTTGCGCTGATGAGCGAAGGCCTCGGCCTCTCCGCACAGGCAGAGATTCCTGTCGTCGTCATCGACTGCCAGCGCGCAGGCCCATCCACCGGCGTCCCCACCAAAACCGAGCAGGGCGACCTCTGGCAGATGCTCGGCGCGGCCTTCGGCGACTATCCTCGCGTCATCGCCGCCCCGCTCGACATCGCCGACTGTTTCAAGCTGATGCCCGAGATCTTTAACGTCACCGACAAATTCCAGTGCCCGGGCATCGTGCTCTGCGACCTGCTTCTCTCCGAAGGTCGCCTCAGCGTCGATCCCAGGGAACTTGACTTCTACCCGCACGTCGATCGCGGCGAACTCATCACCTCCAACGGCACCGCCGACCACGAGCCGTACAAACGTTACAAGATCACTGAGAGCGGCGTCTCCCCGCGCGTCATCCCCGGCGTCCCCGGTCACACCCACGTCGTATCGAGCGACGAGCACGACGAAGACGGCGTCCTCATCAGCGACGAGTACACCAACACCGTCAAGCGCCGCGCCATGATGGAAAAGCGGATGCGCAAGATGGACGGCATCGCCCGCGCCGTCCCGCCGCCCACCTTGCTCGGCCCGGCCAACGCCGACGTCACACTCATCGGCTGGGGCTCCACCTACGGCGTCATCGACGAAGCCTGCGAGCTGCTGCGCGAGGCCGGTATCTCCGTCAACCATCTACCGATCCGCTGGCTCGTCCCGCTGCATGGCGACGCCATCCTCAGCCTGCTCAAAGGCGCCAGGCACACCATCATCGTCGAAAACAACTTCAGCGGCCAGTTCGCCCGCTACCTGCGCAGCGAGACCAGCTTTGTCGCCGACGGGCACATCCGCAAGTACGACGGCGAGCCTTTCCTGCCGCACCACATCGTCGAAGCCGTGAAGGAGCAGTTGGCGGGCCGCACCACGCTCTCCGTACCATCACACGAGATCAACGTCTAACCACCAGAGGCGAACCCGAATCCGAACCAAGGAGAAGCTGAACATGGCAACAGAAGTCGTGACTCCCAAAGCAATGGTGATGGCGGACCTCAAGGGCAAGGTCGATCCCGACTGGTGCCCCGGCTGCGGCGACTACGGTGTGCTCGCCGCCGTGCAGAAGGCGCTGGTCGAGTTGCAAATTCCCAAACACCAGGTCGCCACCATCAGCGGCATCGGCTGCTCGTCCAACTTCCCGGGCTTTATCGACACCTACGGAATGCATACGTTGCACGGCCGCTCCATCCCGGTCGCCACCGGCATGAAGATGGCAAACCACGCCATGACCGTGCTCGTCACCGGCGGCGACGGCGACGGCTTCGGCATCGGCTGCGGTCACTTCGTCCACGCCATGCGCCGCAACATCGACCTGCTCTACATCGTCATGGACAACCAGATCTACGGCCTCACCACCGGCCAGACCTCGCCCACCAGCCGCCTCGGCATGAAGACCAAGAGTATGCCTTACGGCAACATCGAATCGCCGCTCAACCCCGTCTCACTCGCACTCTCCGCCGGCGCCACCTACGTCGCGCGCGGCTTCAGCGGCGACCAGAAGCACCTCACCGAACTCATCAAGCGCGGCATCGAGCACAAGGGCTTCTCCTTCATCGATGTCTTCAGCCCCTGCGTCACCTACAACCACGACAACACCTTCCAGTGGTTCCGTCCGCGCGTCAAACGTCTCGAAGACAACCCCGAGTACGATCCCACCGACTGGACCGCGGCCATGGAGAAGTCGCTCATGTGGGGCGACGAAATCCCCATCGGAAAATTCTTCGAGCGCACCGATCTGCCCTCGCTCAACGACGCCGAGCCAGTCCTCAAAGCCGGCCCACTCGTCCACCAGGAAACCCGCCTGCCCGCCGAGGTAGCCAAATCATTCGTCGACGAACTGATGTAGGGCCGTTACGGCAACTCCTGATCGATTGAGGCTTCCGGAACGCTTGTCATTCTGAGCGTAGCGAAGAATGCCCGCATTTCGCTCGGAGCCGCACGGCTCTTCGCGTCAGGTTAGTTCTTCAGAGCCAAAGGCGCGACCAATGCCAGCCTGGGGCGTAGCCCCGGGTACCATGACCCGGAAAAGACCGAGGGCTGAAGGCCCGACGTATAGAAGGCTGCGCTACAACCAATGCAACAACAAGCTCGGCACACACCCAAGCACCACCACACCCAACGCAATCAGGCCCAGTACCACCTGCTGAACCACCGGCACGCTCACCAAAGCCTCATCCGCAGGCTCGCCGACATAAATACTCTTCAAAACCTTCAGGTAGTAGTAGAGCGACACCGCGCTCATCGCAATCGCCAGCACCACCAGCCATAGCAGCCCGTGATCAGCGTTCAGCGCCGAAGCGAACACATAGAACTTGCCGAAGAACCCAGCCAACGGCGGAATCCCCGCCAGCGACAACATGAACACCAACATGCAAAGCGAAACCAGCGGTGCGCGCCGACTCAGTCCCGCAAAATGCGCCAGGGTATCGCCGCCAGCCTCGTGCTCGACCACTGCCACCACGCCAAAGGCCCCAAGCACCGTCAGCGCATACGTGATCGCGTAGTAGAGCAGCGCCGAAAAGCTTTGATTCGTATGCGCAAGAATGGCCAGCAGCATATACCCTGCATGTCCAATCGCCGAGTAGGCCAGCAGCCGCCGAACACTCGTCTGCGTAATCGCGACAAGGTTGCCCAGCACCATCGAGAGTGCCGCAACCATCGCAACCACCGGCATCCACCCGGCGGCATATCCATGCCACGCGCTGCTTCCTTCCGCACCGGCCAGACCAAGCACCAACACCTGATACAGAATGAAGAACCCCGCAACCTTCGATCCTGATGCAATCAACGCCGCACTCGACGCAGGTGCGCCCTCATACACATCCGGAGCCCAGAAGTGAAAGGGCGCTGCGGCCACTTTGAAGCCAAGCCCAACCAGCATCATTACAATCGCCACCAGCAGCAGCGGATCGAGCGGCGCGCTCTGCAGCGTGCTCGCAATCGTGCTGAGGTTGGTCGAGTTGGACAAGCCATAAAGCAGGCTGAACCCAAACAGCAGAAACGCCGCCGAAATTGCGCCAAATAAAAAGTACTTCAGCGCCGCCTCCGCTGACCGCGCACTGCGTTTGTCAAATGCAGCAAGCACGTAGAGCGAAAGGCTCAGCAACTCAAGCGAAAGAAAGATGAGCAGCAGATTCTGCGTGCTCACCAGCAGCATCATGCCCACAGTCGCCATCAGCATCAGAGCAAGATATTCACTGATATGTCGCGTGAAGCTGGCGCCCGAAGCGAGCAGCACAGTCAGCATCGTCAACACCAGCAGCACAATCTGCACATGCTGCGCTACCGAACTAAGCACAAGCACTCCGTCGCCGAAGCTCGCAGTCAGCGGCGCGCGGAGTATCCAGCCAATCGCCACAGCACAACCGGCAACCGAAAGCAGCGTGGCAACCGTACTGCGCAAACGAGGCTCCGCATCACGCAGCCATGCGAGGTCAACAGAAAGCACGCACAGTGCGGTGATGACGACGATCACCTCCGGCGCAACAAGCCGCCACATCTCCATGTAGCTTGCGGTCATCGCACGCCGCCTTTCCACAGCCCGTCAAACATCGGCGAGTGCAGCGCCGGAATGATGACACGCAAAAGCAGTTGCGGATAAAGCCCGACTGCGATACTCGCGCCAAGCAGAAGCACTGCACCGATGCGCTCAGGAATGGAGATAGCGGGATAGGTAGCCGCGCCGACAGAACTGTTAGAAGGAGCGCCAAAGAACGCCATCTGCATCGCCCGCCAGGTATAGGCAATGCCAATGACAATGCCCACGCCAGCAATGACGACAAACCACGGAAACGCGCGCCACGTTCCGATAAGAACCTGTAGCTCGGCCACAAATCCGCTGAAGCCCGGAAGCCCAATCGAAGCCATGCCTGCAAGAACGAAGGTAGCCGCGGCAAACGGCAGCACCTTGCCCAGATGCATCTTCGAGAGCGCAGCAAGATCTCGCGTATGTGTGCGGTCGTACACCATCCGCCCAACGACGGCAAACAGCAGCCCGGCCAGCACACCGTGCGAGAACATCTGCAACACCGCCCCGTCCAGACCAATCTGCTGCAACGTCATTAACCCGAGCAGCACAAACCCCATGTGGCTCACGCTCGAATATCCAACCACAAACTTGAAGTCCTTCTGCACCAGCGCCACCATCGCGCCGTACACGATGCCGATCAGTGCGAGCAGGGCGAACACCTCACGCCATGAGCCAAACCCAAGCACATGAAATCCCCACGGATCGAGCCCACGCGGAAACAGCATCATCGCCACTCGCAGACAGCCGTAGGCCCCCAGCTTCATCACCACACCCGCCAGCAGCATCGAAGCGGCAGTCGGCGCTGCAACGTGTCCCGTAGGCGCCCACGTATGAAACGGCCACAGGCCCGCGAGAATACCAAAGCCCACAAACACCAGCGGAAACGCCCACATCTGAAAGTGAACCGGGAAAGGGAACTGCGAGAGCTGCACCAGGTCCATGGTTCTCGCGCCAGCCACAACGTAAGCCGCGATCAGCCCAATCAGCACCATCGCGCTGCCCACAAACGAGTAAAGAGCCAGCTTCATCGCCGCATACTCACGCCGCGTCGAGCCCCAGATAGCAATTAAAAAATATTTCGGTACGATGGCGATCTCATAGAACACAAACAGCAGCAGCAGATCGAAGCTCAAAAACACGCCATACACGCCGCCAATCAGCGCCAGATAGAAAGCAAAGAACTCATTCGCTCGCCGTTCGATGTTCCACGAAAAGAGCACACCCGCTACCGCCACAATGCCTGTCAGCAGAACGAGCGTCAGGCTGATGCCATCCGCAGCCAGGTGATATTCCAGTCCAAGCGAACGCATCCACGAAACCTGAACGACTGTTACGAGCTCACCGGAAGGCCGCTTCACAAACTCCGCAACGGCGATGGCCAGTCCCGCCAAGGCCGCCAGCAGAGCGATGATGCGTGGCGCACGCACGCTGCCCTTCGGTAGAAGCATCAGCAGCAGCGCGCCGCCAAACGAGATGTAAATAGTCCAGGCCAGCATCGTTGCCGTTCAAAACCTCAGATGTCGCACAAGCTGCATCACGGTACTGTTGGTGAATCCAAGCACAAGCTGGGGATAGACGCCCAGCACAAACATCAGCACAAGCGGCGGAGCCAGCGCGATCCGCTCCGACAAAGTAAGGTCGTGCATCCCGGCCCACTTACTATTGAGAGGCCCCGAAAAAACACGCTGCAGAATCGTCAGAATAAAGATCGCTGTCAGCAGCAGCCCAAGAGTCGAAACTGATGTCGGCCAGCTTGCCAGCGGGAACGTACCCTTAAAGATGAGAAACTCGCCGACAAATTCATTCAGTCCCGGCAGCCCAAGCGACGAGAAGAGCGCAATCCCCATCATGCCGCAAAACACAGGCGCAACCTTGCGCAGTCCGCCGAAATCGTCGAGCCCGCGTAGCCCGCCGCTGCGCTTCTCCAGCAGCGCCACAAACCAGAACAGCGTTGCTGCGGTCAGCCCGTGGTTAAACATCTGCAAAAACACGCCATTCAACGCGGCAGCTTTCTCCACCCCGAGCGCAGGATTGTCGCCCGTCCACTTCAACACCGAAAAGATGCCGAGCATACAGTAGCCCAGGTGATTGATCGACGAGTAGGCAAAGATGCGTTTCAGATCTTTCTGCGCCAACGCCGCATACGCAGAAAGCACAATCGTCGCGACCGCAAGCCACAGCAGCCCCGTCCTCACCTCACGCAGTTGCGCATAAAAAATCGGAAGCAAGATGCGGAGAAACCCATATACCCCCATCTTCGACATCGTGCCCGTCAGCAGCATCGTCACGCCCGCTGGAGCCTCTGCATACGCATTCGGCAGCCACGTGTGAAAAGGAATCAGAGGAACCTTCACCGCAAATCCCAGAAACGCGCCAAAGCACAGCAGCAACCCAACCTTTCCAGCAGTCAGACTATGCAAGGCAAAGCCGGACGCGAGCGACGAAAGCAGTTGCCCGCTCTGCGCCAGCGTAGCCAGATCCATAAAGTCGAACTTGCCCGTGCACAGAAAGAGTGCGAGAAACGCCAATAGCAGCGCGACGCTCCCTACCATCGTATAAATAAAAAACTGAGTCGCAGCCGCAGCACGTTGCACCCCGCCCCAGAGCCGTATCAGAAAAAACGCCGGGATCAGACTCAACTCCCAAAAGAGAAACCAATGAAAAAAGTTGAGCGCGGTGAAGGTGCCGAACAATCCGGCCTCCAGCATCAACATCAGCGAGAAGTAGAGCGGCACCCGCTCCACAATCCGCGACGATGCAGCCATCGCCATCGGCACGACGATGGCCGAAAGCAGCAACATCAGCAGCCCCAGCCCATCGATGCCCACGTGATACTCCACCCCGAGGGCCGGAATCCACGCATGAACCTCCTCGAACTGAAGCCCTCCCGCTGTGGGGTTGAACCAGTGCCACAAAACCACAACCACCGCAAGCGCAAGGAACGCAAACGCAAATGCCAGCGTGCGCGCCATCCTGGAGTCCCTTCTGCCGAGCGTCAACACCGCAAGAGCGCCCACCAGAGGCACCACTGTCAGTAGAGAAATAGGCGGAAGCAGATTCATCGCACGCCGCTCCAGAGCAGAAAAAGAACCAGCAGCGCAAACGCCGCCCCAAGCAGGCGCAGATAACTCTGCGCACTGCCATTCTGTACCCGCGACAGCAGCCTGCCGCCGGAGCTTACCGTCTGGCAGCCCTCATCAAAGCCTGTGTTCACCACGTGTGTGTCTGTGGAGCGAGCCAGCCAGGAAAGCCCAAGCACCACATGCGATGTTATCCAGACCGCGCCGCCCCAGATCCATCGATCAAGCCAGTTGCTCACGCGCGCGAACCATGTATTCCAGCGAATAAACGTAGCCTGGTACAACTCGTCCACAAAAAACTTGCGCCGTAATAGATGGAAAGCCTGAGGCTGCATCGTCTCGAGCACATCCGGCGCGTCCGCGTTTGGCGCGGGCCTGTGTCCGTAGAGCCACCACCCCACGCCAAGCCCCGCGAAGACAATGACCGTCGAAGACAGCATCACAGGCAGTACTCCGTGTTCCAGAAATCCCGCGAAGCTGAAGCTCGCCGGCACTCCACTCAGGAACGCATCAAACCACGGCCATGCCGGTGTGCCGAGCAGGCCAAGAAGAAGTGCAAACACCGCCAACAGCGTCAGCGGCGCCGTCATCACCGAAGGACTTTCGTGCGGAGTCTGCGGAGCGCCATGCCCTTGGTGTTCGCTCGCAGCCAATCTCGATTCGCCGAAGAACACGTAGCACACCTGCCGCGTCATATAGAACGCCGTCAGCAGCGCGCCAAACGCTCCAAGATAAAACGGTGTGCGCGAAATGCCCCAGCCGCTTGCCGCATGCAGAATCGCGTCCTTGCTCCAGAATCCGGAGAAGAGTGGAAACCCGCACAGCGCCAGCATGCCGATGCCATACGTAGCGAACGTAATCGGCATCAGCTTCCGCAGCCCGCCCATGCGACGAATATCCTGCTCCTCGTGGCATCCATGAATCACCGAACCCGCGCCTAGGAAGAGCAGCGACTTGAAAAATGCATGCGTGATGAGGTGAAACATTCCCACCGCCACCCCACCCACGCCCAGCCCAAGCATCATGTAGCCAAGCTGCGAGATCGTCGAGTAGGCAAGGATGCGCTTGATGTCATCCTGCGCCACGGCAATCAGCGCGGCGAAGACAGCGGTGATTGCGCCAATCCACGTCACCGCCTGCAAAGCAGTAGTCGCCGAAATCGCAAGACCAGCATGAACCGACATCAGCGGAAAGACGCGCGCCACCAGAAACACGCCCGCCGCCACCATCGTCGCGGCGTGAATCAGCGCACTCACCGGCGTCGGACCTTCCATCGCATCGGGCAGCCAGACGTGCAGCGGCACCTGGCCAGACTTACCCATTGCGCCCGCGAAGATCAGCAGCGCAATGCCCGTTGAGACCGCCATGCCCACAGAAGTTGTCTGCGCCGCCAGATGCAGCAGCGCGGAGCCCTCCATGCATCCTGCGCCATGGTTGTAAAACAGCAGCGTCCCCGCCTGCGAATACAGCCAAACCATGCCGATAAGAAACGCAAGGTCGCCGATGCGCGTCGTGATGAACGCTTTTTTCGCCGCCGCCGCAGCGGCAGGCTTGTGATACCAGAAGCCGATCAGCAGGTACGAGGTCAACCCAACCAATTCCCAGCACATAAACAACAGCAGCAGGCTGTTGGCGATCACCAGGCCCAGCATCGCCGCCGCAAACAGCGAAAGGAAACAGAAGAAGCGCGTGAAATTGTTGTCATGCGCCATGTATCCCACGCTGTAGACGAACACCATCAGTGAGACAAGCGAAACCATCATCAGCATCACGGCGGTCAGCGGGTTGAGCATCCACCCAAGCCTCAGCCACGTATCGCCATACTGGAGCCACCGGAAGTTAACGATCTCCGGCGACGTGCTGCCGCCGCGAAGCACATGGACAAACGCGCACACGGAGAGCAAAAGCGACAACGACATCGTGCCAATCGCCAGCGTCGCCGCGAACCTGCGGCTACGCTGTTTGGCAAGCGCAGTCAGGCCCGCCGCAAGCGCAGGCAGCACAGGAATCAGCCAGAGATGTCGAACAATCCACGCCATGTCGTCTTCAGAAAAGAGGAACGCCAAACATCGTTGAAGTTCAGTCAGGGCAGACTTGCAGCCAGTCCCGCGTTGAAGGGGCGTGACTTCAGCCAGCCATACATTGCAGAAGAGCAGGGAAGCTCTAGAGGATGCTGAAAAGTAGTTGTAGTTGCTTTTGGAGATGAGCGTGGGGCTTCAGCCCCACGAAAGAGCCAGCAAATACAAAGGGCTTTAGCCCCGGGCCTTTCTCCACGCACTACCGAACGCACTTTTTCAGAAGCAACTTTAGCCCCTGAGGGATTTGCAGACCATCTATCCGCTCATCGACGTCACCTCGTCAATATTGGCACTTTTAAGATGTCGATAAAGCGAAATAATCAGGGCAAGCCCAACCGCAGCCTCCGCCGCTGCAACCGCAATCGAAAAGACTGCAAACATCATCCCAGTCAGCGCCTCCGGATGCGGCCCATAACGCCAGAACGCAATGAAGTTCAGGTTGGCCGCATTCAGCATCAACTCAATCCCGATCAGCACAAGGATGGAGTTTCGGCGCACAAGCGCACCTGTCAGTCCAATAGCGAAGAGAATCGCTGAAAGCAGCAGGCAAGCCGTCAGCGGAGTCATCGCGCCTCCTTCTGCTCGCGCAGTGCAATCGTGACCGCGCCAATCAATGCGGCAGTCAGCAGCAGTCCAATCACTTCAAGCGGCAGCGCGTACTGTTGCATCAACGCATTGCCAATCTGCTGCGTCGTAGTTGCAGGCTGCGCCAGGGTTGCACTGTGGGAGACGCTGCTGTGGTAAATCGCCCATGCCAGCACAGCGAAGACGCCTGCTACAACCACGCCGCTCCACACCCACGAGTCGTCGATGGAAACGCGTACATCAGCGCCAGTGTTCCGCGTCAGCAGAATGGCGAAGACGATAAGAATCGCCACCGCGCCGATGTAGACAAGCACCTGCGCGAACCCGACGAACTGCGCGCCGAGCAGCAGATACACCACCGCCAATCCGGCAAAGGTCACAATCAGCGCCAGGACGGAATGGACCAGGTTGCGAAGGCAGATGACCGCCGTCGCTCCTGCTACCGTCACTATGGCGAAGATCGTAAACAGCAAAGGCAGTCCTTTCACGTCATCATCTACAGCCTACTCGGCAAAACGATACACTCTCTTTTCCAGCTTCCATCCCCGGGCCAGTCCACGACCCAGCAAAACATACGACCCAACCACCAATACAGAACACACAATCCACCGCACCGCTTCGTTCGGCAAAAAGCGCCACAGCCCGGCGGCCACAAGATCAATCAGCGCCAGCGGCAGCAGGAACTTCCATGCAAAGTTCATCAGTTGATCCATGCGCAGCCGAGGCAGCGTGCCGCGAATCCAGATGAACATCGCAATCAGAAACAGCAGCTTCGCAAAGAACCACAGATACGAGGGCACCCACGTCAGGAACGAAAGCGGCGCAGTCCATCCGCCCAGAAACAGCGTGATCCCCAACCCACTCATGGCGAACATGCCGATATACTCGCCCAGAAAAAACAGTGCGAACTTGAAGCCTGAGTACTCAGTAAAGTAGCCCGCAATAATCTCCGACTCGCCTTCCGGCAGATCGAACGGCGAGCGGTTCGCTTCAGCCGTCGCCGCAATCATAAACAGCACGAACCCCGCGAACCCCCACGGCGTCAGCACAAACCAGTGCGGCAGAATCCCCGTATATCCAGCCTGCTTTTCGACAATCGTCACCGTCGAGAGCGAGCCCGCAGCCATCACCACCGTCACCGCCGCAAGAATCAGCGTCACCTCATAGCTGATCATCTGCGCAATCGCGCGCATTGCCCCCAGTAGCGAGTACTTGTTCTTGCTCGACCACCCCGCCATGAAGATCGAAACCTCCATCACCGAGCTGACGGCGAAGAAGAAAAGCACGCCCGCGTCCATATTTGCCAGCACCATGTTCCGCCCAATCGGCAGTACCGCATACATCGAAAACGCAGCAACTACCAGCACCAGCGGAGCGAAGTAGTGGACCCATCGGTCCGCAGCCAGCGGAACGATGTCCTCCTTCGTCAGCGACTTGATTCCATCAGCGAGCGGCTGGAGAATCCCAAAAGGTCCCACGCGGTTCGGACCATACCGATTCTGTATCCGCCCCAACCCCTTCCGCTCAAGCACAGTCGTCATGGCAAACAGTGACGCAAACACGGCAAGCAACGCAACAGCCGAAATCACATCTGCAACCAAAGCCCGCGCGGTCCCCGGCACATGCGCAACAATCCAGCGTTCGGCCAACACAAAAAACTGGTCCGCCGTTTCAACAGCCGAGTTGGATGCGAACAGTGTCATGCCGTCGGCGCGACTCCTGTACTAGCCGCTGGCGCGCCGCTCGCCTTCGCTTTCGCCTCTGCCTTCGCCTTCTCCTCCGCCAGCCGCGCATCCACCTCCGCAGCCTCCGTCGGATGAATCGTGCGATAGTACTCGTTCGACCGCGCCAGCCGCTCTCTGTCCCACAGCAGCCCGCAGAAGCGATCATCTGTGCTCAGCTCAAAGTCCGTATCCATCTTGATCGCCTCAAACGGACACACCTCCACGCAGATCTGGCAGCTCATGCACACCGAAACATCAATGTTGAACACCGTCGGATAAAACTGCGCCTTGCCCACCGCATCCGGCTTCTTGTCCTTGCTCTTCTCAATAAAAATGCACTTCGGCGGACACTCTTTCTCACAGATCTGGCACGCCACGCAGCGCAACCCTGCCTTCCAGTCCTCGCCGTCGTACACCAGAAACGGAAAATTCCGCGCCGCCTCCTGCTGCGGCAGGCGCTCTTCGGGATACTCGACCGTCGTCAGTCGTTCCCGGCTCACATAGCTGCCGAAGAAGTTTCTGGCGGTTTCAACCAAGCCCTTCGCGATGCCTTCACCCAGCATGATCCAGCCCTTACCTCACTTTTTCGACATCACGAAACCGCGCACATCTCCGGCACCGGAAGTCTACCGGTCAACCTCGCCCAGCACAATATCGATGGTGCCGAAGATGACAATCAGGTCCGCAATGTTGTACCCGATGCACATGTCCTCCAGCACCGTCAGATTGATCAAACTCGGCGGACGCACCCGATACCGATACGGATTCGGTCCGCCATCACTGATCAAATAAAATCCCAGCTCACCCTTGGCTGACTCAATCCGTCCATACGCCTCCCCTGCCTTCGGCTTGAATCCACGCAGCTTCGTCTTCACATCCACAATCGGTCCGGCAGGAATATCGCGCAGAGCCTGCTCCAGAATCTTCACCGACTCGCGCATCTCCAGCATCCGAACCATGTACCGGTCGTACACATCGCCGTGCTCGCCCAGCGGCACGCGAAAATTGAACCGCTCGTAGATGCCGTACTTGTCCACCTTGCGAATGTCATAGTTCACGCCGCACGCACGCAGCACCGGCCCTGTGATTCCGCCCTGAATCGCCAACTCCTTCGAGAGCACACCAACGCCCTGCGTCCGCGCCAGCAGAATCTCATTACTCGTCAACAGATTTTCAAACTCATCCAGAAACCGCGGAAACTCCGCGACAACTTTCTTCGCATGCTCCATCCATCCCGCAGGCAGTTCACACCGACACCCGCCAAACCGCATGTAGTTGCACATCATCCGCGAGCCCGTCAGAGCCTCGAACAGGTCCAGAATCTTCTCGCGCTCACGAAACCCATACATCAGCGGAGATCCACTCGCGCCCATCTCCTGCAACAAAAACCCAATCGTCGAAGCATGATTCTGTAGCCGCGTCAGCTCCGCCGTAATCACGCGAATATACTCGGCGCGCTCCGGCACCTGAATCCCCGCCAGCTTCTCCACCGACAGCGCGTATGCCCAGTTGTTCGTTAGCGAGCCGATGTAATCCAGCCGGTCCGTATACGGCATCGACCCCAGATACGACGCCGTCTCAGCAATCTTCTCGTGGTTCCGATGCAGATACCCGAACACCGGCTTCAGCTTCACCACGCGCTCGCCGTCTAGCACCACGTCCATGCGAAACACGCCATGCGTCGAAGGATGATGCGGCCCCAGCGAAAGCTCCAGCAAACCCTCGTCGCCGGCTGTCATCTTCTCCGTCACTTCCTGCGCTGCGGCTGCTGTCATCGTTGCCCTCTACGTTCGCTAAAACATTGCCGTCCTGATCTCTCCCTCATCGACCCTCTCCCGTGCCGACTCAATACACGTCATCTCGACCGAAGGCGGCGCTTTTGCCGCCGGAGTGGAGAGACCCCCGTATCGTTTGCGCGCCGTCAAATGCATATCGTTCTCGCGCAGACACTTTAGCCCCGGGCCGTTCTTCACACTCCCTCACGCACTCCTTCGCGCGCCGCCCGTGCCTTTTCCAATACGCTGTCATGCGCGGTCGGCTCATACTCATAATCATTCGGCTCCACATAATCCTTGCGCATCGGAAAATCCTCGAACTCATCCCACATCAAAATCCGCCGCAAGTCCGGATGCCCCTCAAACACAATCCCGAACAGGTCAAAGATCTCGCGTTCCTGAAACTCCGCGCTCCGCCACACCGGCGTCAGCGAAGGCAGCACCACGCGCTCGCGGTCGTCCGTGCGCATCCGCACCACCACCGGCCCATGTTTCTTCTCCATCGAGTACAGGTGATACACCGCTTCCAGATAACCGGGCACGCGCGTCTTGCGCACTTCCTCCACCTCCTGCTCCGCGCCATCCACCAACGTCTTCACCTTCACCTTTTCCGAGGTCTCCGTGTCCAGCCAGTCCACACCCGTAGCGTTCGAGCAGTAATCCAACCGCAGCTCCGCGTCGTCACGCAGAAACCGCGCAATCTCGACCGCGTGTTCCCGCCCGATCAAAAGCGAATGCTGCGCCGAAGGACTCGCGTTCAGCACCATCTGAACCGAAGCGCCCGGCACCGCCGCCTCAATCGCCGACTTAATCTTTTCCAGGTCCATCGTCCCCCACCGCGCAAGGCTCACCAGGAGCGTTCTTCAGCGTAATGTTCCAGAGCTTCACATTCTTCGCCGGCACCAGATCATGCGCGCCATACTGCGGCACCAGAAACTCGCTCGGAGCATCCGGGTCCAGATGTCTCGGCCTCTCCGGCCCCGTCAGCGACTGAGCCTCAATCTTCTTCTGCAGCGCGATGAACGCATCCATCAGCGCCTCCGGCCTCGGCGGGCAGCCGGGAATATGCACGTCCACCGGAATATAGCGGTCGATCCCTTTCAGCACGTTGTATCCCTGCTTGAACGGTCCACCCGAGATCGCACATGCGCCCATCGCAATCACGTACTTCGGCTCCGGCATCTGGTTGTACAGCCTCACCACCTGCGGCGCCATCTTCTTCGTCACGGTTCCGGCCACAATCATCAGGTCGGCCTGCCGCGGCGAAGGCCGAAACACCTCCGCGCCAAACCGCGCCAGGTCATAGCGGGCCATCGTCGTGGCAATCATCTCAATCGCGCAACACGCCAGCCCAAACGTCAGTGGCCACACACTACTCTTGCGACCCCAGTTGTAGAGCTCTTCCAGCGTCGTGGTAAAAATCCCCTGCCGGCTCAGTTCGGTCTTCAGTTGCTGGTCCATCGATCCCGCCACTGCTCCTCAGAAGTTAGACTCCACACACACCGTTGTGGCCCCACACCACGTCATCTCGACCGAAGGCGGCGCTTTTTGCCCCCGTAGCGGAGAGACCCCCGTATTTCTTTTCGAAACCCGGATAAGCTTCACCGCACCCACATGTCCTTTGAAAGCCCGCCCCATAACCAGCCAAATCCGCTAAACCCAAGTCAGCACCCCCTTGCGCCATGCCCAGACCAACCCCTCGGCCAGCAGCAAAAGAAACACCAACATCGCCACCACGGCCCCCACCGTCAAACCGGAAAACGCCACCGCAAACGGAAGCAGAAAGATGGCCTCCACGTCGAAGATCAGAAAGACGATAGCGTAGATGTAATACTCCGGCCGGAACCACAGCAGGACATCGGACTTCGACTCCAGTCCACACTCGTAAGTAGCATTCTTAAGCGGCCCAGGCTTGCGCGGCGAAATCGTCTTGGCCCACAGCCACGCCAGCGCAAGCGGCGCAACCGCAAAGCCGACAGCCGCAATCATCAGAATTGCAACGGGCCCGTAAAGCTCCAGGAAGTGTGCATCCATACGAATCGAATTTCCGCGCCTTGTTTGCTGGCAACAGACTACGCCACATCCGCCGCCTTGGCACTTCAAAATCCACCGCAAAATTCATTGACACTGCAAAAGAAACGGCGGACAATCCACCCAACAGGTACTCGAACCAAGCCAGTTACTCCCGCACAGGAGGTGTCCCATGCCTGGCACCCAACCTCACCGCCCGGATGAAGGAATGAGCAAAGGCGCTGTTGAAAACGATGCCTTCTCCGCGCTGCTCACCACCCCCCGCTCCCTGAACTGCTACTTCGTCGGCCAGCTCGGCCACCGCGACCAGGACGAGATGCTCAAAGACAACGACACCGACTTCCCCGGCCTAGACGCCGAAGCCGAACACTCCGGCCGCTAAAATCGGCTTTCCCCAACCTCTCCCACAAAACACACATCATCTCGACCGAAGGCGGCGCTTTTGCCGCCGCAGTGGAGAGACCCCCGTATTCCTTCCCGGCCAGCACCTAAACCCCGTCAAGCCCCACGGCCTGTGGAAAACCCCACAACCCATACACCCAAAGCACCTTACCCTCATCCCTGAAATGGCGGTTTAGTTCCCCTCCATCTCTTAAAATAAAAACATGCCCCGATCATCGAGCCGGGCCGCGTTTTTGCCAGGTATACGTCTACAACCCATGCATAATGAATATTTTACCGAATTAACCCCGCAAAAATAAGGACTTCCGCCACCATGCCCAAACCTAACCCCTCTAGAACATGTATTTTGCATAAAAATAGGGGGGGGTACCTACCGCCCAGCGCCATCGTGCCGCCTGAGCAGCCGCTCCGCCTCTGCCTCGCTCACACGAAAGAAGCTCCCATGCTTCGCCCCCTGTGGAAAACTCATCCGGTCGTTCACCGACTCCCAGTGGATCCAGTCCTTCGTCTCCACTCCCTCATACCGCGCCCGAGGAGCGCGATAGTGATCGTAGTACACAACAAACTCATCCCCGACCTGAACCACCGAAGGCCCCTCTGACCAACTCTCTGTAACCGGTCCCGAGAGCGGCCCCCACGGCCCCTCGACCGAAGGCCCCGCCGCCCACCGCACCTGATACCGCAGCGGCTCCTCGGTCTGGTCTTTCACCACCAGCGCCCACTGCTCACGCCCAGCCACCAGGCCATGAAACATCGTCGCATCGATCACCACAAACCCCGGATCGAAGAACATCTCCGGCTTGGAAAACGAAACAAAGTCCCGCGTCCTCGAAGCCCAGATCCGGTTCCCCCGGTCCGAATCGTTGAAGGAAGAAGACCAGATGATCAACCACTCCTTAGCCTTCGCATCCCAGTACGTCTCCGGAGCCCACACATTCCGCACCGCCGGAAACTCCCGCATGATCGGCACCTCCCGCTGCGCCGACCATGTCATCAGGTCCTTCGACTCCGCATACCCAAGCGAATCGCCCTTCCAGCCCCACATCCACACCATCCGAAAGCCGTCGCCCGAAGGGTTCCGCGTGATGAACACGTCGCGCATAATCTCACCCGGCTGCTCCGGCTTCACCCAGGGCTGCCCATCATTCAAAGGAACGAACGTATAACCATCACGACTCAGGGCCAGATAGATGCCGCTCGTCCCCGGTTCCTTGAAGTAAGCAAACACATACGCATCTGCTGCAAAACAAACCGAAGAGCACGCAAGCAAACACGCCAGCACGAGAAGCCGCTTCATCGCCCCTCCGCCGCATCGCTCGAAACCAGCGTCTTCCCGCGCCAGCGCGAAGTCGCAACTCGCTTGCCCGAAGCATCGAAGTTCACCCAAGTCCACTCGCCATCCGCGCCGTAGGTCTTCGTCCAGACCCGCGTCCCGTCTGCGCGGAAGTAATCCTCTTCACCAACCTTATGCCCAAGATGAAACGTCATCGACCACATCACGCGCCCGCCCGGATAGTAGAACGTCTCGGGCCCCTCCAGCAGCACGCGCCCGTCGGAGGCGCGTCCCGCGCTCCACTTCGCCTTCAGTTTGCCGTCTGCATACTTCTCCGAGAACTGCTTCACCTCCGAAATCGAGAGCGGAGCAGCATCGCTGCCTGCCCCTGCATCCTTGTCCAGAACCCACGCCTCATTCAACTCGATCTCATAGTTCGGTTTGTTCTTGGAAGTCACCACATGAATCACGTCGTCCGCACTCTCGGTCGCCGTCACATAACCGACAGTCAGAATATTCGCTGGCAGACGCTTCATTACCCACGTCGCGCCGTCATCATCGCTCAACGCAACATACGCTCCATCCTTGTGCAGATGTTTCTGATGCGTCGGATTGTAGTCAGCAACGAAGAACAGCCGCCCGCTCTTCAACCGAATCACGCTCGGACGCTCACCGCTCATCAACTCATCAAACGGAGTCTTGCTCTTCACCCACGTCTTGCCACCGTCGTGGCTGGTCGCCAGCGGCATCTTGCCGTCGATCTCCGAATTCTTGCCGCCGAAACCCAGCAGCGTCTCGCCGTCCTTCGCCACTACCAGCGTCGTGTGACGACCCGCTGTTCGACCGCCGGTGTCGTACCAGGTCTTCCCGTCATCATGCGTCCCCCATACCGCGCTGATGCTGCCATTGCCATCATCGTCACGGCCCGTCGAGTCGGTTGGAATCAGCACCGTCCCATCCTTCGTCCGCACGATGCTGTTGATCGGCTGCGAAACATACCGCCCGATCTTCGCCGGGAAGTGAGGAAACGAAACCTGCGACCAGTCCGCTCCATTGTCCGTCGAGGTCATATACGAGAAAGGAGGAGCGCCAATCAGCCGCGGGTATCCCCAGAAGAACCACACGCGCGCAGACTGCGGTTTGGAACCCAATTTGAAACCCGGATCGTTCCAGATAACCGGCGCCGCATTCGCCGCATCGGCAAAGTAAGGCCACGGCTCCGGCATGTCCCAGTCCTCGGAGCCCGCGCGGCGACGCATCACCAGCACCGTCTGATCAGGATCATCCTCTTCATTCGGCGAGTTGTAGTACGCAGCCAGCATGTCGCCGTTCGGCAACTGCTGAATCGCACTGTTGTGGTAGTTGATGCCGAGCCCACGCGCCAACCCGAGCTTCCAGCCAATCTCAGGCATCGACTTGCCCGCGAGATCAGGAAAAAGTTCATGGACGTGATACCACGGCTTCGCAGGATTCGGCCCATCAGCGATGCGATCCACAGTCTTCTTCACTGCCGTCTCGAAGAAGGGTCGCTCCGCCTGCACGGGTCTGGTCGCAGGCATCGAAGCCTGCACCACGCGAAAGCCGATGTTCCCATCCACCGGCGCATACGAAGGCGCCATGCTCGCACGGTTCGCAGCGCGCTCGAAGTAAGGCGACTGGGCAGGCACGATCTGTCCCGGTTTCGAGTGACGGAAGTCCAGCCCGCCGCCGCGCACGACCTTCGTGTACCCGCTGGCCGGGCCCACCGGATCAACCTGAGACGAGGCGTTATAAGGCCCGTACCAGTCGAGCACCCACTCCGGTCTGCCCACGCCCATGTTCTTTACGCCGAACGCATTTGGCTGATCGAGAGCAGGAGCAGGCTCAAAGCCCGCGTGTCCCGCGCGAGCGACGTACTCCCACTCTGCCTCCGTTGGAAGGCGGTAAGGCTTGCCTGTCTTCTTCGAGAGCCACGCGCAATAAGCCATTGCCTGGTTCCAACTCACTCCCGCCGCGTAGCCGTTGAACACCGCCACCGCGCGGTCTCCGCCGGACTTGCCCTTCGGCTCCGCGCCAGACTTGCGCGACTCCGCGTTCACGCCCGCACGGAACGAAGGATCAAACTGACGAAACTCCGCCTCCGTCACCTCGGTCACGCCAATCTTGAAATCGCGCGAGATGGTCACGTCATGTCTAGGCACTTCGTCGAAGTCGCCGTGCGCGGGCCGACGCGACATGACGCCGAACCCATCCGTCACCGCATCAGGAAGAGCCGCCGCGTCCGCTCCCATCACAAAGCTGCCTGCCTTCACCTGCACCACGGGCGGAACATCCTGCGCCACCGCAACCGCTGCCATCAGCACAATACCCGCACAACCGCTCAACCATTTCACCGTCATTACCGAAGCACTCCATCCAACTCACCCAGCGTCTTGCGCCGGGCTACTGTCTTTCCATCCACCATCAACTGCATTCCGGCGCCACGCCCATACCGCTTGCCGTCCGCGTCCCACAACACCGTCAGCAGGTGCCCGTGGTACGGCAGGCCATCGAGAGCGAAGTACTTCCATTCGCCCGCAGGCAGCAAAGGACGCACCACAACACGCGCATCCGAGCGCGGCTCCAACCCAATCAATCCGGTAATCAGCGGGTCCGCGAAGCCTGAGTGGTTGTAGTAGTTCCCGCGCCCCACCTGCTTGTGCTTCGCAATCAGCATGTCCTTTGCGATCCACTCGTCGGTGTCGGCATCGAGGTCTTCGTCGATCCAGTCGATGACGTGACCATTTGCAAGCTTCAGATGCTGCGAGAGCACGTAGCGCGAGAAGAGCTTGTAGTAGTCGGCCTTCGTCATCACGCTCTGCTGCGTCCCATGCTCGAACGCGGCCAGCGCGAGTAACGTCTGCGTGGTCGCGTAGGGCCAGCTCGGTCCGTTCCAGGTGCACTGGTCCGAACTGGCGAAGCGGAAGCGCGGACTGCGTCGTTCCGCCGTCGTCGGCCCGTATTTTCCGTCGAAGCCCTGCGGGTCGAATAACTGCTTCCACGCCACGTCGTGCGATGCAGCGGGAATTCCGAACATCCAGGGAATGTATCCGATCAGCTCGCGCACACCGGAGAGCTGCATCACCGTGCCTGGGTCGATGAACTTCTTCTCCTTGCGAATGCTTGAATCCTTCGCGGGCGACATCACTTCGTAAAACTCATCCTTCGGGTTCCACAGCCGCGTCTCGATCAACGCGCGCAGCACGTTCGCTTTGCTGTTGTAATCAGCCTGCGCGGTTGTGTCGCCTGCCGTGCCTGCAATTTGAGCAATCGCCCGCGCGTCGGCGTACATGTAACTGTTGAGCGTTGGCCGGTAGCCGTCACCGCTGATCGACTTCTCCATGGCGTCGCGTGTGTCGATGGACCAGAAGAAGCCGTTGGCGTCGCGCTGGCTCGACTCCCATGCGCTGTAGTTTTCCTTGAGAGCAGGTAGCAATTCCGTTCCCACCGCCGTGTCGCCCGTCGCCTCGACCAGCCCCAGCGTGGTCCACGCAAACCAGCTGCTGTAGAGTCTCGGCCGCGCTCCAGGCGACATCCAGTAACGCGCGTCGTCCTCGGCAATCTTCGGACTTCGGAGCCAGCGAGATTCCGCTATATGGAACGCGGCGGCGTCGGGGAGTGCGCCAAAGTCCTTCATCTCAGGCTTCGGCAGCCACTCGGTAATGAGATAGCCATGATCGGTTCTAACGAGATGCTTTTGCCACGCATACCAGCGGAAGTAGTACATCTCCTCGAACGCCTTGTTCGAGGAGTCGAACCAAGGGATCTCCTGCTCGATCCATTGCCACGAGTCCGCGCCCTCGGTGCCCGTGGCCTCTTTTTCCTGCTGGCGGAACATGTCTACATAATGGCGGTACGAGGCCGGATGCAGCAACGTAGCTCCGGTAGCCTTCGCATCTCTGCCTGCCTGTTCCGATTGCGCAAACACTGGAACCGCCAGCGTCAGCACTGCCATCAAGCAGAGCCAGTTACAGAATCTTCGCTTCATCTTATCCTCAACGAATGGAAGCACTATACAAGTGTGGTCAGACCTTCATCAATCTGATATTGAAAAATAATACTCATTTCTGAAAAAATTACTACCGAACTGAATCGTGCTTTTACCGGAAGGATCGCATCTTCTTATGGACCTGAAACTGCCGCGACTCTGTCTGTTCGCTCGTCTTGCCTTTGGACTTGTTATGCTTCTTGGACTTGCGGCTGCCTGCCCGGCGCAGGACTGCAATCCGCGCGCCTTCGGAGCGAAGGCCGACGGTGTCACGAAGGACACTGCCGCCATTCAGGCCGCCATCGACGCCTGCGCCGCGCGGCCCAACGCAGCGGTCCACTTTACGAGAGGGACATATCTCTCAGCCCCGCTTACTCTCAAGTCAGGCACGCATCTTGTGCTCGATGAAGGAGCGACGCTGCTCGGTTCGCCTGACGTGGCGGATTACCCCATACGCACGGATGCACCGTGGCGTCGCATCTCGTTGCTTCATGCCGACCACGCCACCGGCGTCAGCATCACCGGGCAGGGCACGGTTGATGGCAACGGCAAGATCTGGTGGGATGCGCAACTGAGACGGCAAAAAGGCACGCCTGAGAACCCGCGTCCGCTGCTCATCGACATTACGCGCTCGAAGAACATCCTGATTGAAGGCGTCACCATCCAGAACTCGCCGCAATACAACATTGCGGCATTTCTCTCGGATGGCCTTACCGTGCGCAATGCAACCATCCGCAACCCAGGCCGCGGCGCGCCCAATACAGACGGCATTGATCCGTTTTCCACGAGCCACGTTTTGATTGAGCACAGCACCATCGACACGGGCGACGACAATGTGGCCATCAAGTCCGGCCTGGTCGAACGCGGCGACCCGGATGTTCCTTCGACGGACATCACCATCCGCGACTGCACGTTTCTGAACGGGCACGGGCTCTCCATCGGCTCGGAGACTGCCGGCGGAGTTCGCAATGTGACCGTCGAGCGAGTCGCCTTTCGCGGTACGCGCCAGGGCATCCGCATCAAGTCGGCGCGCGGGCGCGGCAACGACATCGGCAACTTCATCTACAAAGACATCACGATGCAGGATGTGGAAACACCGATCCAGATCACTGCCTACTACACTGGCCGCTCCAGCAACGACGCTGCGCAGCCTGTGACGGAACATACTCCGCGCTTTCACGACATCGACATCGAGAACCTGACCGCGACCGGTGCAAAGCAGGCCGCGCTCATCATGGGTTTGCCCGAGAGCCCGATCAAGAACCTGACGCTCAAAAATATACATATCGCAGCAGCCAAAGGAATGTTCATTCAAGAGGCGCAGATTACAGAGTCGAACGTAACGATTGCTCCGGCTTCGGGCGCACCCATGCAGTATGGCCCGGGCGTGCTGATCAACGGGAAGTCGCCGTGCGTTGCGACGGAGGTGTGCTCGACGGCTGCAACCGCTCCAACGCTCTCGGTAGGAGAGTTCATCTTTCAACCGGGCAGTACTTCGTTTCCGTCGAGCCACGCTTCGACCATTGTGGAGTTGAAAAACGGCGACCTGATGGCTGCATGGTTCGGAGGAACGCATGAACGCGCACCCGATGTGGCGATCTGGGGTTCGCGTTGCGTAAACGGTGTGTGGAGCGCACCCTTCGAGCTAGAGCGTGAAAAGGACATGCCTTCGTGGAACCCTGTGCTATTCCACACGAAGGACGGCACACTGTGGCTCTACTACAAGGTCGGGCCTTCGCCCGGGGAGTGGTCGGCGAGACGCGCGTTCAGCAACGACGAGGGCCTGACGTGGTCGAAGCCGGAACAGTTACCCGCAGGACTGCTTGGACCGATTCGCGCCAAGCCGCTGGTGCTGCCAGATGGGACCATCGTCAGCGGTACATCTTTCGAGGCTTACAAAACATGGGCGGCGTGGGTGGAGCGCAGCACTGACGGCGGCAAGACCTGGGCCAAGATCGGGCCCATTACGATCTCGCCCGCAGTAGACGAAGCTGAGACGCCTGCGCCTGATCCAAAGCCCGGCGACCCGGGATTCGATGCAAAAAGTAAAGGCCCGCGCCATACGGTTGGCATCATCCAGCCATCGATCGTGTCGCTGGGCGGCAGCCATTTGCGGATGTATGCGCGGTCGCAGACACTGGCCTCGAAGATCGCCGTTGCGGATTCGATGGACAACGGCGTGACCTGGACACAGGCGCGATTCCTCAACCTGCCGAACAACAATTCAGGTATCGACGCCGTTCGCCTCGGCGATGGGCGCATTGTGCTGATCTTCAACGACACGACGCGCGGACGCTCTCCGCTGAACCTTGCGGTCAGCCGCGACGGCGAGCACTTCCGCATCTTCGCCACGCTGGAGAATACACCGGGCGAGTTCTCCTACCCGGCGTTGATTCAGGCCAGGAATGGCGACCTGCTGATGACCTACACCTGGAACCGCAAGACGATCAAGTTCGTCCGAATGCCGCTGAAGGACGTGCCTGAGGAATAGGCCATCGGTTCGCTTGCCCTGATACACCGACCCGCAGAACGGCAGGCTACTTCCGGCGCGCGCCACACGCTCCCGTCTTCATTCGCAGAACGTAGGCAATCGCGTTGGGAGGCACAGCCGGAAGTTTGACCAGCAATCCATAGGCACGCTGTTCAAAGGCAAGCCGAGAGGAAGCGCCGAGAAGCTCTACAGAGCAAACCGAAGACAGCAGATAGGGATTTCCTGCATAGAGCGCGTGTAGAAGGACCTGATGATCTTCCGGCCAGCCGAGGACGGTAGCGTAAAGGATGTGGCTGCCGGGGTCTTTGGGAACGGTGTAGCGAATGTCCTCGGCGGTGTAGCTCTGAATGTCGTGGTTCTTTTCGGTGGGGTTGGCTGCGGCCTTGGTCGGGCCTTCGCCGAAGACCGCAAAGGGGCGGGTGTTGTAGATGGCCTCGCCATTGACGCGAAGCCACGCGCCGATCTGAAGCAGGACATCGCGCTCCTCTTCAGGAATCGTGCCATCGGATCTGGGGCCGATGTTGAGCAGCAGGTTGCCGTTCTTGCTGACCGTATCGATGAGCTGGTCGATCAGGGATTTCGCCGTGCGGTACTGATCGTGCTCAACGTAGCCCCAGGAGTGAATGCTGATGGACGTATCCGTCTGCCAGGGGAGAAGACGGAGCGTGTCGAGTTTACCTCGCTCGATGTCAAGCGTCGCCGTATTCGCGGGCATTGCCTCCTCTTTGTAAGTCAGCACAGGATGCTGCATTCGACGCGCTGACTGGTTGTAGTAGTACGCGGCGAACTGCTGGAGAGCGGGCTTGAAGGCGGGCTGGCCAATCCACCAGTCGAAATAGAAGAAGTCCGGGTGATACCGATCGACAAGCTCCGTGCTGCGCGCCAGCCAGTCGTCGAGGAACGCCTGATTGGGCGCGAGCCAGCGTTCGAGATGGTTCGGATCCGGCTGCTTTGTGCTGACCTTGCCGTCGGCGTCTGGCAGCGACATGGGCTCGGCCGGGCCGTAGAGTCCGGCGTTGGCGGGGTCCTGCACGTCGGAAGGAAAACTTCGTCCGACGCCGTACCACCACCAGTGCTCGGCGCGATGCGAAGAGACGCCGAAGTAGAGGCCGCGAGCGCGTGTGGCCTCTTCGAGTTCGCCTACAACATCACGGTGCGGCCCCATGCGTGCCGCATCCCACTTCGTCATCGCTGAGTCGTACATGGGGAAGCCGTCGCAGTGCTCCGCTACAGGCACAAGGTACTTCGCGCCGGCGCGAACGAAGAGATCGAGCCATGCATTCGGGTCAAAGTGCTCGGCGCGAAACATGGGGATGAAGTCCTTGTAGCCGAACTTCGTCTGCGGACCGTAGGTGGCAATGTGATGCTCGAAGGCGGCATTGCCGGGAACGTACATGTTGCGTGAGTACCACTCATTTCCGAATGCCGGAACAGAATAGACGCCCCAGTGAATGAAGATGCCGAACTTCGCATCGCGGAACCAGTCGGGTGTGCGGTATTGCGCAAGGGAGTTCCACGTCGGCCTGTAGAGATTGCCGTGCGTGGAATCGCTGTTGTCCGCGTGGACTCTGGCCACTCGACGCGCCACATTCTCTGGACGCTCGGGACGCCACGCTGACTGGGCCTGCGCGCCGGTTGAAGCCAGGACCGCGATGATGGCGGCGAAGATTTTTCGATTCACTGCGACACAATAGCAGAGCGCAAGGTAGTTTTGTAATGCGGAATCTTCGTAGAGGAGCGTTGGATGCATCGAGTGCGGACGGCGGTGGTAATCGCGTTTGTTTTGCTGGCTGGTATGGAATGCAGTGCATGGGCACAAAGTCATCTGCTACCGGCGGGCAGTTTAGAGTGCGATGCGATGACGCAGCCGATGGCTGTCGAGAGCGCCACGCCGCAACTGGAGTGGCGTCTGACAGCATCGGCAACCGACGCTCACAGCGTTCAACAGAGCGCCTATCGCTTGCTCGTCGCCTCCTCGCACAAGCTGCTGGACACCGATACGGGCGATATGTGGGACAGCGGCCGTGTCGCGTCCAGCACATCCTTCGGCATTTCGTATCGCGGGAAGGCATTGCAGCCAGACGCTATCTACTTCTGGAAGGTGATGGTCTGGGACGAGCACGGAGCGGCCGCAGGCTGGAGCAATGCGGCAACCTGGACAATGGCCCCTCGCTCGTGGAAGGCGAAGTGGATCGCCCAGCGTGGAACAACGAATGAGACGGCTGAAATGCCGCTGTTTCGACGTGACTTCCGTGTCAGGAAAAACCTGGTGCGTGCGGTGCTCGATGTCTCGGCTCTGGGCCAGGGCGAGGTCCATCTGAACGGCGCTAAAGTAGGCGATGCTGAATTAGCACCCGCGTGGACGGACTATCGTAAGACCGTTCGGTATGACGCATACGATGTGACCTCCATGCTGCGCGAGGGAAAGAACGCGATTGGCGTGATGGTGGGCAACGGCATGTTCAACGTAGTGCGCACGCCGCACCGCTTCACCAAACTGGTCAACAGCTATGGGCGGCCCATGGTGCTGCTCCAGATGCGGCTGACCTATGCAGATGGAAGATCTCAAATCGTGGCGACGGATCACAAATGGAAGACCGCTCCGGGACCGATTACGTTTTCATCGACCTACGGTGGCGAAGACTACGACGCCACGAAGGCGCAGACGAGTTGGGACTCCACCGGTTTTCGAGCAAAGGGATGGAAACGTGCGGAGGTCGTGCAGGGGCCGGGCGGTCAACTCCGCGCAGAAGTTGCGCCGCCACTCCGCGTGATGAAGACCTACGCGCCTATCAAGACGACAGCAGTGACGCCGGGCATTACGGTCTACGACCTGGGGCAAAGCTTCGCCGGATGGCCTGACGTGAGCGTGAAGGGCGCGGCTGGTGCGGTGCTGAAGATCACACCGGGTGAGCTGTTGAACCCCGACGGCACGGTATCGCAGCGAAGCTCAGGAGCGGGAAGACGCGGATCGCAGTGGTTCAGCTACACGATTGGCAGGAGCGGCGATGTGGAGCAGTGGCATCCTCGCTTCAGCTACTACGGCTTTCGCTACGTGCAGGTGGAGTGGACCTCCGGGGCTGGTGAAGTTCTCTCGCTACGTGGAGATGCGGTGCATTCTTCCTCGCCCGAGACAGGCGAGTTTGCCAGTTCGAGCGATATGCTGAACGCGATTCACAAGCTGATTGTCGAGGCGATGCACAACAACGAAGTCAGCATCTTCACCGACTGTCCACACCGGGAAAAACTTGGATGGCTGGAGGAGACACATCTCGTCGCACCTGGGCTGCTCTTCAACAACAACCTGCGTGGGCTGTACAAGGCTACAGAAGAAAATATCGCCGACGAACAGAAGCCCGACGGCATGGTGCCGACCATCGCTCCGGAGTACACCGTCTTTGCCAAACAAGGCTACGGCGTCTTCGATGACTCACCTGAGTGGGGTTCAGCCAGCGTGCTCGGCGGATGGGCAGCGTATCGCGCCTATGGAGACACTGCGGCGCTGGAGCGCGAGTATCCGGTCATGCGACGTTATGTGAAGTATCTGGCAGGCAAAGCACAGGATGGAATTGTCGCATACGGACTCGGCGACTGGTACGACATCGGACCAGGCAGTCCGGGCGTGGCGAAGAACACCTCTCTCGGCGTGACGGGCACGCTCATGCTCTACCAGGATGCGAAGACGATGGCAAAGATTGCAGATGCGCTCGGCAAAGGCGACGATGCTCGTCAATATGACGAACTTGCCGCGCGGACTGCCGCTGCGTTCAACGTGAAGTTTTTCCATCCAGCAACAGACGAGTACGACCGCGGCAGCCAGACGGCGAACGCGATGCCACTCGATTTAGGAATCGTGCCTGAGGCCCATCGTACCGAAGTGCTCGCGCACATCATCGCCGACATCCACGCGCACCATGACCATGTAACGACGGGCGAGGTGGGGTATCCCTACATGCTTCGCGCCCTGATGGATAACGGCGAGAATGATCTGCTGATGGCGATGATGCTGCGCAAAGACCCGCCCAGCTATGGCTCGCAACTCGCGGCGGGCGCCACATCATTGACTGAGGCGTGGGACGCGAACCCGCATAGCTCACAGGACCACTTCATGCTCGGCGGAGCGGAAGAGTGGTTCGATCGTGGCCTCGGCGGCATCGACTTCGACATGTCGCGCACCAAGGATGAACGGATTACAATTCACCCGCGCGTCATCGACGGTGTGGACTGGGTGCGGTCCAGCTACGATTCGCGGCTCGGCATGGTGCGGAGCGCGTGGAAGCACGAAGATAGCGGACTGACACTCGAGATCACCATCCCCGCAAACGCCTCCGCTACAGTGTGGGTGCCGGTGCGCGCAGGTCAAGCCGTCGTCTCCGGCAGCACTGAGGCTGGCGTAACAAAGTTGCGCGCGGAAGGCGAAGCGGACGTGTATCGAGTTGCGTCGGGAACCTACCGGTTCGTCGTGAAGGCACGCTGACTGCTACCAGGGCTTCGAGCGCACCACGGCGATGCCGCGTGTCTCGTTCGACTACCTGCCGCTGACGGCGCAGCAGAAGTGATGCAGCCGCCATGGCAGTATTGCGTAGAAATATGCGTGCGCATTTTTATTGCTCGTTCTCCACAGTGAACACTGCCACGCCGTGTGGCTCGAGCGTGGCCGAGCCGAGGTCTTTGTTGGTAATCACGTCATGCATAACCCTCGGAAGGTGCACTTGCTCCTGCGTCTTGCCGTGATTGATGAGGATATAGGCAACGTGGTCGCGACCGACACGCCGGCAAATCTCCACGTCTTCGGGAACGGCCCCCCAAATTGATGCAACACCCAAGCTGGTAGCGACCGACTGCATGATGGAGCGCATCAGCGCCGAATCTGGAATTGTGCCGAGGTAAGTGATGCTTCCCTTACCCACGGCGCGCGTGATCATCGCGGGCTTGCCATCGAGCCAGCCGTTGGACTTTCCGTAGCGCAGATCAACCTTCGTGTCGGAGCTGGCCGTCGAAAGCTGTTCGGCCCAGATGCTTGCCATGCCACTACCGACGGGGATGGGAGACTCAAGCGCGTAGAACTGCTCCACGCGCCCTCCAAGCGCCTTGGCCAGCGGACCGGGCTGGCGCTCCATATTGAGCGCGTTGTATTGGTCCTTCATGCCGGAGCGTGGGCCGAGCATCAGATGTCCGCCCGCGCGTACATACGCGAGCAGATGTGCAGCGAGTGGCTCATCGATGACGTTGAGATCGGGAGCAACCACTAATTTGTATTGGCCGAGATCGGCAGTTGCTTCCACGATGTCTACCGACTGAGCAATCGACTCAAGCGGGCGATAGAAGTCGAGCAGCACCTGCTGCTGATCGTACAGTTTCGTGTGCGGCTGGAAGTCGATGGCCCAGCGGCTGTCGTAGGTGTCGATCAGCGCCACCTGCGAGTGTGGCGTTGTGCCTGCGAGGACGCGGCTCGCCGCTGCGAAGTCAGCGCCCAGATGCTGAATCTCCGCATAGATCGGGAGCGGCGTGCCGTCGGGACCAACGATGGCTCCGTGATACTGCTCCTGCCCGTTCAGCGCGCTTCGCCATTGCCAGTAGAGAATCGCGTCCGCGCCGTGGCCGACGGCCTGCCATGCCAGCGCGCGCGTCTCTCCGCGGTCGAGCGCGTTGTTGATCGGCGCCCAGTTGACGGAGCCGGGCTCGGTCTCCATCACCCAGAAGTTCTGCCGCTTCCAGCCACGAACGAAGTCGTTCATCATCGCTTCCTTCGCAACCTTCAGGTGGCCTTCGCCAACGTACTCGTCCCAACTGGCGAGGTTCAGGTCTTCGGTCATGCGGTAGTGGTCCCAGTTGTCGCTCCAGCCGAGACCGCCAATGTTTGTGGTGACGAACTGCGCAGGCGAGATGTAGTCGCGCAGCACCTTGATCTGGTCCTGTTGAAAGCTGCGCCACGTCGCAGTGACGAAGTGTTTGTGGTCGAGCAGAAGGCCGGGATTACCGCCTGCGTTCACCAGCGGAATCTGGTCCCATGCCGTGTAGGTCTGAGACCAGTACGCCGTGGTCCAGCGGCGATTGAGATGATCGAGCGTCTTGTACTTCGCCTTAAGGAACTCCTGAAACTGCTTGCGCGTCGCGGCGTCGAAGGACTCATCGGTGTACTCGTTGCCGATCTGCCAGCCGATGACGTTGGGGTTGTGGCCGAATCGTTTTGCAAGTTGCGCGACGATGAGTTCGCAGAAGCGGCGATAGTGCGGGCTTGAGTATGAAAACTGTCTGCGGTTGCCATGCTGGCGCACGCGGCCATTGGCGTCGGTGCCCAGCGTATCGGGATACTTCGACGTGAGCCAGGCAGGCGGAGCGTCGGTCGGCGTGCCAATGACGACAGCGATGTGATGTTTGGCGGCCAGCGCAATCGCGCGTTCCAGCCAGTCCAGATCGTAATGCCCCTCCGCAGGTTCTTCGGTTGACCAGGCGAACTCGCCGACGCGCACGACATTCATGTGCGCGTCCTGCATGAGCTGGAGGTCGGCGTCCCAGCGCGACTCTGGCCACTGCTCGGGATACCATGCCGCGCCAAGCAGGGGAGCATGTGGCGTGACATAAGGCGTAGGCTGCGCGCTGGCGAGAGCGCATACGGCAAACAGCGCGATGAAGAGGCATGTGATGCGCAGAGTGAGTTGCGACAAAAAAGCGACCTCGTTCTTCCGGAAACTGAAACGGCCTTTCCTGCATCCGAAGACCGCGCTCACTCCATTGTTATTCCCAGGCGAAGCAGAGCATGACTCCTTTCTTGACATGCACGCTAAAGTTCCACTATGCGGATTATCCAACAACGCAAAATAACATCGACTCAGCAGGTTTCGGACGCACTGCTGCCTGTGCTTTACTAAGCAGCGATGGGCGAGTAGAAGAGCATGTCTGGTTGCTCGCAGGCCCTTTCATGCTGCAATCAACCAGCCCAGAGGAGACCTTGTGGCACAGACGCTAGCGTTGATTCACACCAGCCCGGTCCTGACATCGATGTTCGGAGAGCTCTGCACGGCGCAGATGCCGGACGTGGAGGTGTTCCACATGGTGGACGAAAGCCTCATCCGCGACACGATCCGCGCGGGCGAGGTGCGGAGGGTGACGGTGCGGCGGATGCTCCGCATGATCGAATCGGCCGGCATGGCCGGGGCGGACGCTGTCATGGTGACTTGCTCGTCGATTGGTGAGGCGGTCACGCTGGCGCAGCAGATCTTCGACTTTCCGGTGATTCGTGTAGATGAAGCGATGGCGGAGGCGGCTGTGCGGACCGGGAAGCGGCTGGGCGTCATGGCCACGCTGCGCACGACACTGGAGCCGACGGCGGCGCTGCTGCGGGAAAAGGCTGCGGTCGTGGGTCGTAAGATCGAATTGGTGGAGTGTCTTTGCGACGGAGCGTTCGAGGCGATGCTGACGGGCGACACGGCCACTCACGACCGGATCGTAGGATCGGCACTGATGGACGAGATGCGCGGGGTCGATGCGGTGGTGCTGGCGCAGGCGTCGATGGCGCGGGTGGTTCATGCGATGCCTGCGGGGTCGCTGAAGATGCCGGTGCTCTCAAGCCCGGAGCTTTCGGTGCAGAGGGCGCGCGAGATTCTGATGGAGCTTGCGGGAGCAACGGCTTGAAGAAGCGGCATGGCGTGCTGGGACTGCTGTGCTGCGTCTCGGTGATTACGTTCGTGGATCGGCTGGCGATTCCTGTCGCCGCGTCGGGAATCCGCGCGGACCTGCGACTCTCGCCGGAGCAGTGGGGCTGGGTGCTGAGTGCGTACGTTCTGGCGAATGCTGTATTCGAGATTCCATCCGGTGCCTTCGGCGATCGGCACGGGCAGCGGCTGGAGCTGACGCGCATCGTTTCGTGGTGGTCGGTCTTCACGGCGGTGACAGGGTGGTGCAGGAGCTTCTGGCAGATTGCCGCATCGAGGTTTTTGTTTGGCGTGGGGGCTGCGGGAGCCTATCCAAATGCGGCGGGCGTGATCTCGCGGTGGTTTCCGAAGCGGGAGCACGCTCAGGCGCAGGGTTTTGTGTGGGCGGCGAGTCGGCTGGGCGGCGCGCTGGCTCCGCTCACGCTGGTGCCGTTCGCGGCACGGTTCGGATGGCGGGCCATCTTCTGGCTGCTGGGCGCGGTGGGGATTGTGTGGGCGGTGATTTGGCGGTGGTGGTTTCGGGATTCTCCTGAAGAGATGGATGGCATTACGTCCGGCGAGCTGGTCGAGATTGGGTCGGTGGACTGCGAGCGGGCGGCGGTGCCGTGGGCGAGGCTGGTCCGGCTGCCGCATCTGTGGCTGATTATCGCTGCATATTTCTGCTATGCATTCGGGAGCTGGTTTTACTTTGGGTGGTTCACGACCTGGCTGGTGCGGGGGGCTGGGTTTTCGGTGGCTCAGATGGGCGTGTTCGCTTCGTTTCCTTTCGTGATGGGGATTGCAGGAAACCTGGCGGGCGGCGCGATGGGCGAGCGGATGGTGGAGCGGTTCGGGCGGCGTAGTTCGTATCGGTGGATCACTGCGATCTGTCTGGTGGCGACGGCGGGGATTCTGCTGGCGATGTCGCTGGTCCGGGACCATAGAGCGATTGTGGCGCTGGCTACTGCCGGGTTCGGAGTGATGGACCTGATGCTGCCTGCCGCCTGGGCAATGTGCATGAGTTTGGGCGGACAGTTTGGCGGGACAGCGACCGGGATGATGAACACGGCCGGGAACCTGGGCGGCTGGGTCTGCACGGTGGCCTTCGGCTATCTGGTGGGGATGACCGGGGACTACAACCTGCCCGTCCGGGCGATTGCCGGGATGGTGCTGGTGGCTGCCGTGCTATTCGCGCGGGTCGATTGCACGCAGGGGTTGCAGGACGACCTGCGGGTCTCGCGTCCTGCTTAGGCTGTATCGACATAGAGAGTGACGTCAATGAAGCCGTGATGTGCTGTTTTTGGCGCGAACGCAAATTGGCCAGGGTACAAACCGCAGGTCCTTCGACTGCGCCTCTCGCGATAAAGCCGCGAGAGGCTTCGCTCAGGATGACAATTCATTGGTCAATCAGCGAGTTGCACCCTGCACAAGGTCGATGCGCCTGGTACCCCCCCCTATTTTTATGCAAAATACCTGTTCTAACGGGGTTAGGTTTGGGGTATCGGCGCACGGTTCATGCCAGAAGCGTGGGCTTTTTCGATCTCTATTTTAAGTATAGAGGGTTGGTGAAACTCGACCGCCATGGTTTGGAGATTTTTGTGGATGGGTTGGGAAGGAAGGCCCGGGGCTAAAGAGGGTGATGAATGAAAAAGTATCTCGCCGGGAAGAAAGCGTACCTCAGCGGCTAAAGCCGCGTTGATTCTGCAGCGTTAGCGGCACGGCTGAAGCCGTGCCCTTAAGCAAAACTGACTTTTTCAGCACCCTCTAAAGCCGCGTTGATTTTGCAGCGTTAGCGGCACGGCTGAAGCCGTGCCCTTAAGCAAAACTGACTTTTTCAGCACCCTCTAAAGCCCTGCGCTCCTGGCGAAGAGAGCGCAGGGCGAGTTTTTTTGTGGGGCTGCGAAGCACGATCAGGCAACCACGGGACCGGTGGGTGACAGGGCGATGTGTTCTGCGGGAGCGATGCGTTCCGGATCTGCGCGGCTGAGGAGAAACGCGGCGAATATCAGACATGCCCCGATGGCGGCCAGGTTGTACACGGCGGCGGCCCATGCCGCCTGACTGTGCGCATGGCTGAAGACAGGAGGTATTTCTACGAGGACCTCGAAGAGCAACAGCATCAGTGCGAGAAGCCGGGCGGCGAGGATGTCCTTGATTCCCGAGCAAATGGCGACACCTGCCAGGAAGAAGGCGATTCCGGTGAACATGGCCCAGAAATATGCAAACGGCATCCAGTGCGGGACGAAGCGCGCGAAGACGCTAAGACCGATGAGGTGAGCGAAGCCAAAGAAGGCAGGAGGCAGGCCGAGCATCCAGCGTGCGGCGAGAGCTGCTCTTTTTTGCGACGGGGAATTCGGGGAGGCGGCGGAGGTGTAGAGGATGACCGCCGGAGCGATCAGCATGAGCTGTTGAGCGAGACCGAAGGTGGCGCCGACGAGGACGCCGATTTGCCAGCCGTGCGCATGGATTCCGGTGTAGTAGCGGGGCAGCCAGAGTGCCGCAATCATCAGGTAGATGATGCCGCACGCGGCGGTGCCGATCCTTGCGGTGCGCTGCCGGAGGATTGCAAGACCGGCCGCGACCAGCCAGACGCCCGCGACGTAGGCAAGGATGTGTTGCCCGGGAAGATGGCTGCCCAGGGACTGGATGGGCTGATGGGAAGCATCGAATGCACCCCAGGCGATATCCAGAATGCCGGCAAGAACAGTGCCCAGGCCATAGAACCAGACTCCAACTTTCATCTGTCGATTTTCCATAAGCCGCATGTGGTTCTTCTCCTCAAGAAGATGTAGCCGTGGCAACCGGGCAAGACGCAGATCCCCCGGGGCATGACAGGCAAGGGGAACCGCACCTGAGAGAACGGCGACGAAACGCCGGAATCCATTGACGATGCGTGCGTTGCTCGGCTTCTGAACTGATAGTATGGCGGCAGTGGTACATCGAAAAGAGCCATTTTCGACAAATATTCTGGACCAATTTGAGATGCCTAAAGTCGTCAGCTCATTCGAACTCACGCTCAAGAGCCGTCCTCGCCATCAGACGCTGACCAACTGGCTGTATGGCGAACTGCGCACGGCCATTCTGGAAGGCCGGCTTGCGCCGGGTGCGAGACTGCCGGCATCCAGAGATTTTGCCAGCCAGTATGGGCTCTCCCGGGGCACGGTTGTGACGGTTCTGGAGCGCTTGCAGGACGAGGGATATGTCAGCTCGCGGATCGGATTCGGCACGTGGGTCAATCGTGTGGAGTCACCGCGGCCTGCACGTCATGCAGCGATCACGCCGGCATATATTCGGCACGCCATGGCGGGGTATAAACGGCCGCAGCCCTGGATGGACCAGGCATTTGTGGCGGGGCCTCGTCCGTTTCGGATCGGGGTCCCGGCGATTGATGAATTCCCGGCGGAGGTCTGGGGGCGTATAGCGGCAAAGCGGGCACGTCGTTTCGGGTCGTGGTTGAAGAAGGAGGCTGACCGGCGCGGGTACGGGCCTTTGCGCGAGGCAATCGCTGAGTATCTGAGCGCGTCGCGCGGGGTGCGATGCACGGCGGAGCAGGTTGTGATCGTTTCGGGAATACAACAGGCGCTCGACCTGCTGGCGCGGCTGCTCTTGAAAAAGGGCGACCCGATATGGATGGAGGACCCTGGATATTTCGGGGCTAGAATCGCGTTTGACCACGCCGGAGCCAGGACCATTGCTGTGCCCGTGGACGAGGAAGGGCTGTCAGTTTCCGCCGGGATGAAGACGTATCCCGATGCGAGGGGAGCGTATGTCACGCCTGCTCATCAATTTCCGCTGGGGGTGACGATGTCGCTGGAGCGAAGGATGGCCCTGCTTGGCTGGGCCTCCCGTGCCGGGGCTTTTGTGATTGAAGATGACTATGACAGCGAGTACAGGTTTGAAGGACCGCCGGTGCCGGCGCTGCAAAGCCTCGACAATCACTCAAGCGTCATCTTCATCGGAACGTTCAGCAAGACGCTGTTTCCAGCCTTGCGCGTGGGTTACGTGGTGTTGCCTGCGCCGCTGGTTGATTTCTTCCTGAGTTTTCGCGCCCGCACGGATTTCCGGAATTCGTCGTTTGACCAGGCGGTGCTGTGCGACTTCATTGCGGATGGGCATATGGCGCGGCATCTGCGGAGGATGCGCCATATGTATGGGGAGCGCCTCACGACATTGATGGAGGGCGCCAGGCGATATCTGGATGGGCTGCTTGAGATCTCTCCGGTGAGAGCGGGCCTCTATACGATCGGGTATCTCAGGAATGAGATGTCCTCACGGCAGGCGGAGCTGCTGGCAGAGGCGCAGGGGATTGAGGTTCTTGGCGCGGATCGATGCATGCTGAGAGGTCCTGATCCGCATGCGTTGCTGCTGGGCTTCGGCGGGTTCGACGAGGTTGCGATACGGCAAGGGCTGATTCGACTTGCGAAGGCATTGAGCTAGCCGGACGGCTTCAGACGCGGGGCACTAGTTTTCGAAGAGCCAGTCGAGGTTGGGAGGCTGGCCGGGAATGGTGGCGGGGGTGAAGGGGATGTGTGCGTCTTCGGGGACGAAGCCGAGGACGATGTAGGCTCCTTTGCCGAGGTCGAGGTCGTTGCGGCCGGCGGGCAGTGGTTTGGCCCAGACGGAGACGGGAAGGCTCTTGCCGCCGGAGGGGATGATTGCGTTCGGCATGACGAGGTTCCACTGTTCGGTGGCGGGGCTGACGTTGAGGGCTTTGTGTGAGCTGGATTTGAAGAAGCCGACGAGGATCTGTGCGGGCGCGGAGAGAGTGAAGTGGAGTGGCTGCTCCTGGCGCGTGGAGACGCGGATTCCGTGGAGGCCGTCGAGTGCGGAGGAGACGGTGGCGATGGTGGCGTTTGCGTTGTCGGTGTAGAGGGGTTGGCCGGGGGAGACGGTGAAGAGTTCGCCTGCTCCGGGGGCGAGGGTGAAGGGGACTTCGGGGAGTGGGTGAGGTTGTTCATCCCGGCGGTCGAGGTGAGACTGCGAAGGCTGGGGTGCGTGGGTGTCTGTGGTTGATTTTGAATTGTTGTTCTGATTGAGCGATTTGAGGCGGGATTGGAAGATGGCTAGTTCTTTTTCGTAGACGGGGAGCAGGTCTCGGAAGTGTTCGGTCGAGGGGCCGCCGGTGACGGGGATGCGGCGCTGGCTGGTGTGCATGGCGGCGGCGTCGAGGTAGGTGGTATCGGTGAGGGCTACGAGGTCTTTGAAGTGGGCTACGGATTGTGCGAGGAGTGGTTCTGCTTTTTCGAGGTCGGCCGTGTTGTGGTCGTAGCCGTACTGCATGACTAACGCCGCAGCCTGCGTTTTGGCGTTGTAGAAGGCCATGAGCGCGGCGATGGATTTCGTGTCGTTGACGATGCGCTGGTACTCGGCCTGATTGCGGGTGATGCCGGGTGCGGCGGCTTCGGCTTCTTCGACGGCTTTGGCGCTGCTTGCGGCTACTTCGGCGGCTACGCCTATCGGGGTTTCGCCGTGGTGGGGTTTGTGCGCGACCTCGTTGGCGACGTAGTCGGTGAGGCGCTCGCCGGGAGGGGCATCGCCGGTCCAGAGGGTTTCGGCTGGGCTGAAGCGGGCGGCGTCGATGAGCTGCGGCATCGTCATGCCAAGGGAGAAGACTTCGCGATTGCCTTCGGTGATGCCGATGCGCGGGAGAAGTTTGGGCGCGCAGATGCCGGAGAGCTCGTAGGCGTTGAGGAGATGTTCTCCCGCATTGTCATTGCCGAAGCGTTGGGCGAAGCGGGTGATCCAGTAGGTGCGTTCGGTTTGCGGGTTTCGTTCGGGGTTCCATGCGTAGCGGGCCCAGGCTTCGTACCAGATCCAGTCACGGTCGGTTTGCTGGAGGCGCGGCGTGGTGTTGTCGGCGGAGAAGGGCCAGTCCCAGTAGCGGAGTGGGTAGAGATGGAGGCCGCCGATGCCGATGCGGATGAAGTTGTGCTCGGTCTCGCGGATGAAGTCGGGGTCGCCCCAGCGGAAGGGTTCGAGGTTGGAGAGCAGGTGGATGTTGGCGATGGTGACGTTGGAGCCGGCGACGAGGTCCTGGAAGCGCGCGCGGACGGGGCCGCGGATGTTGGTCCAGGTGAGCGACTCGCCGTTCCACTTCCACATGGTGTCGATGTTGGAGTAGAGGGGGTGGGCGGCGGCCATGACGTCCTGAATGTCGGTGGCATGGGCGCGGACGATGATGGGCGGCTCGGGTACGGCGTGGCCTTCGCGTTTGGCGAGTGCGGCTATGCCGTCTTTGACGCCGGGGATGATGGCCGAGGTCATCCACTGGGGGCCGTAGTGCGGGCCCATGGCTTCGCCGAGCGTCATGAAGATGCCGACGTGCGGGTACTGTTCGATGAACTGGGCGATGCAGTAGCGGGTGTATTCGGTTGCGAGCGGCGAGGGCGCGGAGAGATGGTAGGGCAGTTTGTGCGCGCGGGCGAAGGCGTGCGAGAGATGGATGTTATAGAAGCCCTGCAGGACCCAGATGCCGCGCTTGTCGGCTTCGGCGGTGAGCCAGCGGAACATGGCGATGTTCTGCTCAAGCTGCGCGGTGGGAAGCTCCTGCGCTTCGGGATATTTGGGGAGCTTGAGTAAGGACGTGAAGGGGTGGCCGTTCCAGAGGAAGAGTGCGTTATAGCGGTTCTGGACGAGGTAGTCGAGATAGTGGGTCCACCAGACTTTGTCGTAGAAGAAGGGGAAGTCTTTCGGGGTGTAGGGATAGTCGTACTCGGCGCCCTCGTAGGTGATGGAGGGTTTTTGCATGCCGATGGCGACGCCTCGGAGTTTGAGTTGGGGGTGGTCTTCGTCGTCGAGCTGCTCGGGTATTTTTTTCTGGGATTCGATCCGGTTCTCTAGTTCGAGCGCGCCGTAGAGTGTGCCGGAGGCGTCGTAGCCGGTGACGATGATGGTGTTGCCGATGCGGCGGAGGAGGAAGGCCTCTTCGGCGTTGGGCCAGAAGTCGGGGATTTGCTTGTCGTATGGGGCGATGAGTGGGTCGTGGCGTTGCGCGAGGAGGATGGTTTCGTGGGTGGGGATGTTGACTACGGCGGCACGCAGGCGGGTGGCGGCGTATTGCTCGCGTGGTGTGGCGTGTGCCGAGGTGATGACGCGCGGGGTGGCCTGGGCGGAGGCGGTGAGGAATGCGAGGGCGATGGCGAGGATGGATTTCATGTGAGGCTCATGGTCTTGGTGGTGGAGATCGAAGAGAACCGCAGGTCCTTCGACTTCGGCGGCAAAAGCGCCGCCTGCGCTCAGGATGACAATCTCATAAGAGCATCGAGATTGCGGCGGGTGCTATGTGTCGGGCCTTTGGAGTTGTGGCGCTGAACGATCATTTCGGCGTAGGAATCGTGCTAAAACCGTACCTCTGGGGCTAAAGCCCAATTCATCAGTGGATGTTTGCGGCACGGCTGAAGCCGTGCCCTTAAGCAAGACAGATTCTCCGCAACATCTTCTTTTCAGGATCATCTTCTTTTCAGCGACATCTTCTTCTCCGCATCATCTTCTTCTCAGGATCATCTTCTTTTCAGCGACATCTTCTTTTCAGCAACATCTTCTTCTCCGCATCATCTTCGATCATTGTTGTTGGCATGATCGCCTAATCGAGGACTTCGGGTTTGGCGGCTTCGGTGTTTTTGTTGTGGTTGTCGGAGATTTTCTCGAAGACGATCGCTTGATAGGGTTTGTTCGGGAGCTGGATGCGTGATTTTCCGGAGTGCGTGCCGGGTACGGGTGTGGTGGTCATGTTCCACGGATCGATGAGCGTGGCGCGGAAGTTGGCTGTGGTGGGTAGCGGGAAGTCATAGCGCGAGGGGCGGTGGTAGTCGAAGTAGTAGAGGTAGAGCTGGCCGGGCGTGCCGGCGTTGAGGTAGTACGGGGACTCGGGCGCGTTGAGGCCGGTGGTGGTGAGCTTTTCGACGAGTGAGTGCAGGAAGGCGATGCGTGCGGGGGAGTCGCCGCGGAGCTGGCCGGCATCGGCGGATGAGGCTTCGCCGGTTGCGGAGAAGAAGACTTCGCCGTGGCTGCCGTAGGCCCCGTTGACGATGGCCATCCAGACGCGGCGGAGCATCTCTTCGCCGGAGAGGTTGCCCCAGCGGCGGTCGATGTCGCCTTCGTACTGCATCTCGTCGTAGATGATGGGCTTGCGCCAGGCGAGGCGGCGCTCGGCGGTGTTCTCGAAGTCGTAACGCTGGAGGCTGGCGTGCGTGACCCAGGGCTTGGAGTTGTCGTAGATGGGGCCGGAGTGGTGGATGGAGCGGAGGTGCGAGTAGGGGTCCTCGGCGACGGTGATGCGGAAGAAGCGGTCCCAGTCGGACATGGTTTTGGATTTGACGAGGTCGTACTCGTTGGCGATAGACCACCAGACGTTCCGAAATGCGGAAAGGCGGGCGATGGCGTAGCGGAGGTAGAAGTCGTCGGCTTCGTCGGGCATGGACTTGTAGCCCCAGGCGTCGTAGGGATGGAAGAGGATGACGTCGGCCTGGATGTTGGCGCGCTGGAGCGCGAGCAGGCGCTTTTCGAGGAGCTGGAAGTAGGCGGGATTGAAGCGGGTGAGGTCGTTGACGCCGTTGGCTCGGGGGAAGGGAAGGATCTGTTGTTCTTTGTCGCCGCCGAGCGGTTTGGGAAGGACGCAGGCGCGGGTCTTGTTGAAGTGCGGCTTCATGCCTTCGAGGGCGAGACGTGCGTTGTCGTCGGAGGTGAAGAGGTAGGCGTAGGTGGTGGTGCCGAAGGGGAAGTAGGGCGTGCCGTCGGCGTACTGGAAGTGGTACTCGTGCCGCACAATGACGGGGCCGTGGTTGCCGGGCGTGGTGGGCGTGGTGCAGGTGAACGCGCCGGATTTTCCTGCGAGCTGTGGGGAGGATGAGGCGGTGGTGTAGGTCCATCGGCCTGTGGCGTCGGGCATGAAGCGGATGCGGTAGGTGCCGTCGCCGTCGTAGAAGCCGGTGACATGGACGGTGCGGTGTTCGAGGGTGAAGGTGGCGGTGAGGACGACTTCTTTGTAGGGGTTGCCGGTGGTGGGGCCTGGGAGAGTGATCTCAAAGAGGCCCCACTGCTCGACTGAAGCGGAAGAGGGTTCGGTGGCTGTGGCGGCGAGGGCGGGAGTGAGGCCGGTGGCGAGGGTGGCTGCGCCCAGTTTGAGCAGGTCTCTGCGGTGCATATCGGTGGTTGTCCTTGACTTTGAGGCAGTTCTATCAATGTCTCCTGCGAGTGTCAAATAGATTTGGAAATTATTGTGCAAAAACGAAAGGTTGAGGCGGGTTTGAGCAATCGAGACAAGGGCGTTCTGAATGCCGGAACAGCAATGACTTGAGGGAAACACAGGGATTCGCGCACTGCGGCATGGGCCGGTGCGTTTTGGTCGGGTTTGGAGTGGGGCGATGAATTCTCTGAAAGTTATCCGGGATGGATGTGTCGATTTGGAAAATAATTTCTAAATTCGTGCTTGACAGCGGTGGGCTGTCTGGCTATGTTTTGGGGCAATCGGTGAAGTCCGACCAATTTTCTATTCCCAGGAAGAATTATGTGTGCAGGTGACTTGATGGGGTGCCGTATGAAACGCATTTCGTTGCTGATTGCGCTGGTGATGTTGAGCGTGATGTCGTTTGGTCAGGAGACGCGCTCGACGTTGACAGGTCGTGTGACGGACAGTACGGGGGCGATTGTTCCCCATGCCCGGATTGTAGTAACGAACACGGATTCGGGAGCGAAGGTCACTCTCTTTTCCAACGGTGTCGGTGACTATACGGTGCCGTTCCTTGTGCCCGGGCCGTATGAGGTCTCGGTCACGTCTCCGGGGTTCAAGAGCTTTGTGCATACAGGCATCACGCTCCAGACGCAGCAGACCGTGACAGAGAATGTGACGCTTGAGATAGGCGAGGCAAGCCAGTCGATCACAGTATCGGCGGAGGCCCCGCTGGTGGACACGGCTACGGCTTCGACGGGCCAGGTACTGACCTCCGATGAGGTCGCCGACTTGCCGAGCAACGGGCGGTCGCCGCTGGGGTTTGCCCGCAATGAATATGGGGTGGTGGCCAAGGGAAAGCATTCGCAGTCGCAGACGCGGCCCTTTGACAATAGCGCGGCCGACGATTTTTCCATGGGCGGCGGCAACTCGTCGTCCAATGAACTGCTGATCAATGGCGTTCCGAATATGCAGGACAGCAGCCGTCTGGCGGGATACAGCCCGCAACTGGATTCGGTGGACGCGATCCGCGTGGATGAGTTTTCGTCGGATGCTTCGACTGGGGACACCTCGGGCGGCACGGTCAACATCACGACCAAGAGCGGAACGAACCAGTATCACGGGAGCCTTTCGGAGTATTACTACGGTTCGGCGTTTTCGGCGCTGCCTCACTTTCAGCCCAAGGGTTCGACGGTCCCGTCAACGCACTACAACCAATATGGGGTGACGATCGGCGGGCCGGTACGGATTCCGCATCTCTTCAACGGGCGCGACAAGTTGTTCTTCTTTTATGCGTTCGAGGGGTATATCGGTTCACTGCCGGCCACAACGATTGCGAGCGTTCCGACGCAGGCAGAGCGGAATGGAGATTTCTCGGCGCTGCTGGCGTTGGGTTCGA